>JADFPY010000302.1 GCA_022562085.1 candidate division KSB1 bacterium
TGTTTCATTGACGGTTTGCTGGAATCGAGTTGATCCTGCAATTTTTCATTTATTTGAATTCCTAAAAAAATTGTATTTGCAACGCTCTCCATTATTTCATTCAATTTTGCACCTCTATGCACTTTTAAAATAATATTATTCGGAATCAGAATTTTTAACCGCTAATTATTGGGCTCGTTCGTTTCGAGATTCCAAGACAACCTTTTGAAATAGTGCTTGCAGTTCCACATTTTCATAACAGAAACTTCTAACAATAGATTTGGCATTTTGGGATAATCTTTGATATCCCCAATTTATTCTAAAAGCGGTTTCCATCTCCGAATTTCTTTGAAAATAGAAAGGTAAATTTACATCAAAATATGAAATGCTGTCTGCATCCTTTAAGATATTTGCTTCCGGATTCCCGCCGAATTCGTGACAAATAACTAAATTATTTATTTTGTCAATAATGGTTTGGTTAAGGTCATATTTTGACAGAATCTCATAGAGTACTTTAGCACTCTTTCTGGAATGGGCTTTCTTAAACTCGTTATAGTCTGCATAATTTTGTCGCTTGGTTTTCCGTTCGTTAAGACTTCTTTCTATATCGTGGCCCAGTGCTGCAATTTGCAGCGCCATATCCGCTTCTGGTTTTAGTTTTAAAACCCATTCTCTGGTATTCTTGGAATGTATTGAATCTTCCGGGACTTCCGATTTGGAAATGACCGTTTCAATTTCTGCTTCAATACTTTCAAACATACTTGGGTCTCAACAGGACTAACCTTCGGATAGATTCGACATTAGTGATAATGGCTAAGATTGCTAGTACAAGAAAAATCTGATTGCTCAATGCACCTATGAAGATTAGAAGTAAACGCATATCTCTCCCGATTCTTATTTGAATTTTGCTCGATATATTCTTCCTGAAAAGTGAATCATATTTGTCTGAGGTATAGCTATTCAAAAACGTACCCATGAGGGCAGCAAAACCGACCGTCCAAATCAAAATGTCATGATTCAAGAGCCAATGACCTTGAACCATACCGAAAATAATTAGAGCATCTGCATATCTATCTAAAACGGCATCAAACCAACCGCCATATTGAGTCTGCTTAAATTTCAATCGGGCAATTTCCCCATCACAACCATCAATGATGGAGGAAAACTGAGCCAATATTCCACCGATGACTAAATAGAGATACTCTCCGGCACAAAAAAACAAACCGGCAAAAACTCCAATTATGAAACTTAGTAATGAAATTCGGTTTGGAGTGATGCGGGTTTTGACAAGAAATGCAGAAATTCTTGTGGAAAAAGGCCTGTTACAGATCTTAGATATTGGACCGTCTGTGTCTTTTGCTAATTGTTCCAGCAATAATGATTTGGCGTTTTTTAAGGCTTGATCGTGATCCACGTCGATCCAGTATTTATCAGAAATATCCAATGCTCTCATTTTACCAGAATTGGCTAAAATCCTGATGCCACCGGAAAGAGCATCGTTTCCGTTGGCAATACTTTCATCAAGTGCATCAAAAATAGCCGGCGTGCATAGAAAGATACCCGTATCAATTCCATTATACTCGCTCAGTTGTTTTTCGATAGCTGTAATTTTACCATCTCTTATGACCACTTTTGTGGCGTCGTGGACATCCAAATATTTATGATGGTTTCGATCGATACAAAGAAGACATTCATCCCTTTCTAAACTGATTTCTCGAAGCTCGGTCAAGATTTCATAATCAAACAAGTGATCGGCCATTAAGAGGATAAATGAATGCGGTACTATATTTTTTGCTTTAAGAACGGATATGCCATTGCCCTTTTCCCACTCATCATTAAAAACGTAATCTATTCTTACCCCGAGTTTGTGTCCGCTCCCTAAGTAATTTCTGATCTTTTCACTATTGTAACCAAGAACAATTAGAAACTTTTTAATACCTGATTTTTTAGTTGTCAAAATGATCCTTTCGATCAGACTTAATCCTAGCAAAGGTATTAAAGGCTTGGAAACACCGTTATTTTTTTGTCTTCTTCCTCTTCCGGCGGCTAATATTATGGCCATTGCAGGAAATCTCGGCAAATCATCAGCTATGAAGTTCTCGGCAATTATTTTTACCGAACCAAAGCTACCGCCTGTCAAATCTACCTCCAACTCATTCTCTAAAAATTTTGATTCTTTCAAATATATTCTCTCCTTTCTATAAGTTAGAAATCATAATTATCAAAATTTACTGTTTCAAAATCAGCAAATTTAAGCTTGGCATTGCAAAGATTGGCATATGATAAATCAACGCCAGCCCAAATAGCCTCTGCCTCAACTAAAACTTTGAAAATAATCTTTTAGGGCTTTATTGGTACAGACCGTTCGTAAAGCAGTACACGATGGTTTGTTGGAAAACCGAAGGTAGCCATAGCTTCGCTTTATGGCTATGCAGTGAGGTCTATTAACAATGGATATAAGTTAACGCCTTCCCTCAACAAAAGCAAGTTATTTTTGAGTCCTGATGCAAAAAAGATTTGCTCGACTGTGTATTTGTGCGAACATCCGCGAGGTTGCGCAATGGAATGCTTCAGGACGTGGAAATGCCGCTTTGCCCGGGCGAGTTTTCACACCGCCGCATGAGGAACACCATAGCGTGCGGCGATCAATCGTCAGCCGGCGGGTAAGGAATCTTGCGAATTTGAGTAGGGCTAAAGATTCGGTGCCTGAGTTGATAAATCATATTAAAGGGTTGCGTATTTTTTTTTGTGATTATATTAGCCAGGTTTTGATGAATACTTTCGCATCCAAATCGCACGGACAAAATAGATTTAGATTAAAGTTTATTTTTTTTTGAGGAGTTTATGCCCGTTACTAAATTTTTGATTGTCAATCTATTACCTCTGATTCTTTTAGTTGATTTCGCAGTTGCACAGCCTCTGGTACAAAAACTTAATGAGACAGCATCAGTAGATTGGTCCAGACAAGTGATTCTTACTTCGGGAAGCAGCTCGAGCCTGCCACCCGACTCCGATGCTTCTCAACGTATTGCAGCGATAGAACGAGCAAAAGCAGCAGCAGTTGAAAATCTGTTCAAAGCAATCAAAGAACTGCCCCTGGACGCACATTCAAAAGTTAAACAAGCTTTGGAAAACAAATCGCTATCGGCGGCTTATATTCGTCAGATTGTACAAAAATATACAATTGTAGACACCCGGTCGATGTCTGATATGTCGGTTGAGGTGGATGTTGAATTGCCGCTTATAAGTAACCTTTTGCCCCTGCTTTTCCCGAAGAACAAAAACGATGGCAGGCTCAAAATAAGTGACGAACCTCTATGTCCAACCTGTCTCCAACTCTGGCCGAAAGATAAAGCCGTTCCCGGTGATATAAAGTTGATCGTTCCGAGTGAAGGACTCACTACAAGTAAGGGGACGCCTTTTACAGGTTTGATCATCGATGTCCGCGGGTTGAATTTTAATCCAGCGCTTAGCCCAATGGTTGTAAATTCTGCCAACGAGGAAATATACAGCGTCAGTTATGTCGATCGAGCCGTTGCTTCAAAACTGGGCATTGTTAATTATCAGGATGATTTGAGCCAGGCGTTAAAAAACGAAAGAGTGGGGAAAGATCCTCTTGTCGTTCGCGGGGTGCAAGTCTCCGGCCCGTTGAGTTCAAATATTATTATATCCGCTAATGATGCGATTTTAATTCACGCCGCTGCTAAGACCCGAAATTTTCTAAAAAAATGTAAAGTCATAATTTTGATTGGTTGAGGGTGAACAACTAATTTCAAAATTTTTTAAAGAGGAGTTTGTTATGAAAAAAGCGGGAGTTTGGATATGTTTGATTGTTTTTTCTGTGTTGTTAATGAACAGCTGGTCTCAAGCAGATTCGAAGGATCAGAAAAAGAGAATAAAGAAGCGGGTTGCCGTTTTTATATTCGATGACAAAACTGATAAGAGCTGGCGTTGGTGGAATAAGAAAGGAGTCGGTGAAGGGATTGCTGAGATGCTCACTACTGCACTGGTTAAAACCGGCAATTATCGGGTGATTGAGCGCCGCGAATTGGATCAAATTTTAAAAGAGCAGGACCTTGGGGCATCTGGAATCGTCACGCCACAAAGCGCTGCTAAAATCGGAAAAGTTCTTGGTGTTGAGTTGGCGGTTATGGGAGCTGTAACGGAGTTTGGGTATAAGAAAAGTGACACCGGCGGCAGGATAAAAGGGATCGGCCTGGGTTTACAAAGCCAATCAGCCACCGTCGGAATCGATTGCCGCATGGTGAACACAACCACAGCCGAAATAGTGGCTGCTGATAATATTAGAAAGGAAAAGTCTTCGAAAGGAATCAGAGTGTCGACTCCGAAATTTAGCTTTAAAAACAGAAAATCATTCGACGAATCTTTGGTCGGTAAGGCAGCACGGGAGGCAGTAAAAGACGTCATAAAATTAATTGACAAGAATGCTCCTAATATTCCCTGGCAAGCAAAGATCGTTACCGTAAAGGGGGTTAAGGTTTTTATTAATGCCGGCTCTGTAAGTGGAATTCAGACTGGAGATATTTTTGCCATCTACCAAAAGGGAGAAGAATTGGTAGACCCGGATACCGGGTTGTCCCTGGGGAGTATGGACACGAAAGTAGGCGCAATCAAAGTGACTAATCCAAATATTGGAGAAGGTAAAGCCTCTCAGTGCTCGATTGTCAGTGGCTCCGGGTTTAACCGAGGGGATTTTGTTCGGATCGAGTAGTAGGTGTCGCCGATTTTCATCCTTCGATTTCGTTCAGGGTGAAGAAGAATTTTAGAAAGGAGACCATTGGTGTCTCCTTTTTTTTATCCCAAAAACTGCTTTTAATTTTTATTTAAATTTCTTATATTCAGCCTGATTTTCACGATTTTGAAAACGCATGAAAATAATAGATGTTGAACATAACCTTGCTCCATTAGTTTTATCAGGATTTTAGATAAACCATTTTTAATTAAATGAGTTACGTATTTTTCTTTGTGACTCCTTACCCCTGCCATTTCCTCTTAAGATCAATAAAAGAATGTCTCTGGATTGTAAGCCGAATGAAACATGTTTGAAACAATTAAAGACTACACTTGCTCAAACTGAAAATCGGTTAGATTTTTATCCAACCCTTCAGTACAAGATAAAAAGGAGCTGATCTATGAGAAATATAAAAGTCGTTTTCTCCTTGGCCTTTCTTGCTCTATCCATCTTCGGATGGGCATCGACAAGCTGGGCTGCGGACGGTGTTTCAGCAGAGATGTTCACTATCAACAACACATGGATGCTGGTCGCGACGTTTCTTGTCTTTATCATGCATCTGGGTTTTGCCTCACTTGAGACGGGGTTGACCCGGGCAAAAAACGCGACGAATATTCTCTTTAAAAATACATCCATTATCGCTATAGGTCTCCTGACCTATGCAGTGATGGGCTTTAACTTGATGTACCCGGGAGATTTTTCCATCGGCCAATTCTTCGGGTTTGCCGGATGGGGAATTTCCAGTCCTGAAGGTGCTGCCGGCCTGATTGATTATGCCGACGGAAATTATACGTATTGGACAGATTTCATTTTCCAAGCGATGTTCGCTGCAACAGCAGCAACGATTATTTCTGGGGCAGTCGCAGAGAGAATCAAATTGTCCAGCTTTCTCATCTTCACAACCTTCTACGTTGCCATCGTTTATCCCATCGTTGGGTCATGGAAATGGGGTGGCGGT
>JADFPY010000303.1 GCA_022562085.1 candidate division KSB1 bacterium
GAGGGTTGAAAATTTTTGGTAATTTTATGGGCCGCAAAGCTGGCCTGCGAGAGGCACTCAAGTTTTTTCCGGAGAAATTGCAGCCAGTCCTGGATAAATCCTTTCCATTGCAAGAAGCTGCTGCAGCGCATAGGCGTTTGGCAAATCGGCAGCAGTTTGGAAAAATCATTTTGAAACCGTAGGAAATTCAATTGCATAAAATTAAATAAAGCTCTACAGAATCGTTTATGGGGTGCAGCGAAATGCTATTGTCATATGGACTCATTCGAATAATTTTACTGAGGCAATCATGGATTTCCACGCTCTAGGAACTTTTACACAAATGGTCTTGTTATTGACCGTCATGCTACTAATTATTGTTGCAACTATCGGCATTTTTACTTGCTACACTAAATAACTTGAACCTCCTTTTCATTAAGAATAAAACACAGTTGTTTGTTCTAGTCGATTGTGTTTTTACCGGGGTATGTGTCGCGCGGTGCTTGATATCAAATTTAAATTAGACAACGCCACAAAATTATCGTACACCTATCTAGCAAAATGGACCATTCTGGCCCTGCTTGCCGGTGTAATGGGAACGCTGGTTGTCCATTCTTTTGTCTACCTGTTGGGGCTAATACGCACTCTTATAGCCGCATTCGGGGTCCCCATCTGGGTATGGCCGGTGGTGGGTGCGATCCTGGTCGGGGGGATTGTCTACCGGATACAGCCACATTCATCCGGTGAGGGAATACCATCGTTTATCCGGGGCGTACGGGATGACAAAGGGAAGCTCGGAATTTCCGAAACCTTTTACAAGTATTGGGCCGCACTGCTTACGATTGCCACCTTCGGCAATGGCGGCGTAGTGGGCCCGCTCGGCCGCGTTACATCCGGCATTATGTCATATGTTGAGGGAAAAATCAATAAGCTTCACATCGTTTTTGATAAACACGATCGGCGAACGGGCGCCATTTGCGGACTTGCAGCCACCATCGGGACCATATTTCATTCCTCAATTGGCGCGGGGATTTTTGCCGTGGAAATTATCCAGAGGAAGAGCATGGGATACAAGGACCTTTTCCCGTCTATATTATCCAGCGCCTGCGCGGTTTTTGTATGTAAATCTATCGGCTTGGGAAGCTTTTACCAATTCAGTCCGGTGGATGAATTTATGGATGTGCGTAAAATCGGCTGGCTTCTGCTGTTGGCTATTTTGACGGGAGCTACCGGGTTATTTTACACATACCTGTATGCCAAAGTGAGTAGGCTTTTCGGAAAGAAAGAAGGTAATGTTTTACTAAAAGTCGTTGCCGGATCAGTGCTTGCGTTCTTTATCGCCTGGGCGGTCAATCCGGAACTGCTTGGAACGAGCAGGAACATTATCGGGGCCCTGTTCACAAATGATATTTCCCCGGTAACGGGCAGGCTTTCATCTTTACCGGTTGTGCCGGTCATCATTGTCATAATGTTTCTTAAAATGCTGTGCAACTGCCTCACGGTCGGTTCCGGGATGAGTGCCGGTTTTACCGGGCCCATGGTTATCGTTGGAATGCTTCTTGGCGTGGCTGTTTCCAGGATTTCAAATGTGGACTGCCTATCGCCGACTTATTACGCGTTTCTGGCTGCTGGTTTTGCCGGCATGCTGGCCAGCGCCATGAACGTTCCCCTTGCAGCGGCCGTCATGGCAATAGAAGTGTTCGGTCTCCAATATTCATTCCCTGCCGGGTTTGCAGCTATATTGGGATTTCAGGTAACGCGCCACAGGACCATCTACGAATATACATTTGAGGAATTGGACATTAAGGATTGATTATCGTTATCGAACAACCCTATTGACATTTTTGGGATAAATTGATAGCTTAATTTAGAATTGAACCCAATAACTTTTGGGAAAATGAGTTATTCCTTTGAGTATATGGATTGTACGCAATGACAGAGATATTCGAAGTCGCGGCCAAAATCACAAATCCGACCCCAAAATTCTCATCTTTGACGAAGAAGCGACGT
Organism: candidate division KSB1 bacterium; assembly: GCA_022562085.1. Classification (NCBI taxonomy): domain Bacteria; kingdom Pseudomonadati; species Candidatus Zhuqueibacterota bacterium. Next base: position 1,990 of record JADFPY010000303.1, read on the forward strand.
CTAATCTGGACACAGAAAGCGAGCTTTACATTCAGGAGAGTCTGGGCCGCCTTACCGTATCCGCTGAACTTGGGGCTTTGTTATCATGTGCCAACTTACCCGCGGACTCGGCCTTATATGATGTTTCTGTTCGTCGGCTCACTTCCCGACGCTTCGGGATACAGGCTTCCTTTCCACAAAGCCTCGCGGCTTTGCAGTTGCCTTTCGCTAATAATTGCAGTACCTTAAAATCAAGATACTGGGGTTCACTTATAGAGGACTTGCACCTCAGTAGTTCATGCCCATGCCGGGCGTACACTTGTGGTTTGCAGTTGACGGCGGGGCCCGTGCTTTCCGGTTTGTTTTTTGCCCTTTCAAAAAAGCTAATTTTAGTCAGCAGATTAGGTGCTCATAAACCCGCCGCAACTAAAACCAAATGTTATAAGGTAAAATGAAAAACAATCAAAGAATAAAAAAACTACTTCAAGACTTCGACTATGTAAATCCAGAATTGGGGAAAATTATTCGTTCCCTCCGCAAAACGGTTATGTCTATTGCGCCTGATTCGGAAGAAAAAATCATGTATGGTGGAATTATTTTCGTAATACCCAATCGTATGTTTTGCGGCTTATTCTTACGGAAAAACCATATATCAGTTGAATTTGATCTTGGCTATCTTTTGAAAGACACAGAAAAACATCTTGAAGGTTCGGGACAATATCGAAGGCATTTGAAAATTTTTAATAAAAAGGATATTAAAATTAAAAAAACAGAGAACTTTATCTTACAGTCTTTCAAAATAGAACCCTTATAACAAATCACTCAAGATAACAAATGACTCAAGCGGATTGTTTTCGCGCGAGTTCTAATGTTAGGCTCTCCATATAGCCCAATACAAAAAAGGAGAAATCATATGGTTGTTTGTAACTCGAGAGTAGTGTACTCCCGGCTAGAGGTGTTGTCTCGACTCCGATCGAGCCTGGTGTATATGATACTTGTCTCAATCTGCCTCCTGGCAGCTTTCGGCGAGTCTTCCGGGCAAGAGATTGTCGAGAAGGAGCTTGCACAGAAGTTAGATACATATATCCAACAGGTTATGGGAAAATTTGAGATCCCTGGGATGACAGTTGCGGTTACTAAGGGAAGAAAAATCATATATACCGGGTCTTTTGGAGTACGCGACTTAAATACTAAGGAACCAATGAAACCCGAATACTTGTTCCATATGGCGTCAGTCTCGAAACCGTTTGTTGCCACTGCAATTATGCAGCTAGTGGAACGAGGTAAGATGAATCTCGATGAGCCGGTTGTAACCTATTTGCCTTACTTCAAGTTAGCCGACCAGCGCTACAAGGATATCACTATCCGTCAGATGCTTAATCACACTTCCGGTATGCCCGACGTACGCGACTATGAATGGGACAAACCCCAGTACGACGTCGGTTCCGCCGAACGCTATGTGCGCAGCCTCACGGATCAAAAGATGATTGCGGCCCCCGGTGAGCGTTGGCGGTACAGCAATATGGCCTTTGATGCACTAGGAGATGTCATTGCAAAGGTTTCCGGGCAACCTTTTGAGATTTATGTGAAAGAAAATATTTTGCAGCCGCTTGGGATGACCGAAAGCACATTTTTGAGAACCGAAACGACGCCGGAACTGCGCACCACCCCCCATGTATGGAAGCTGAAGCCAGTTGTTAGTGAGGTCTATCCTTATAATCGACGCCATGCTCCGAGCTCCACACTCAATTCCAGTGTTATTGAGATGGCGAATTGGGCCTTTGCCAATCTGAACCAGGGGGAATTGAACGGGAAACGTATCCTAAGCGAAAAGAGTTATGAAGTTTTATGGGGCCCCTCTGCCAAAGTTGACGAACAGAGTCAAGTTGGTTTGAGTTGGTTCCTCGGAACCTACCGCGGTACATCGACCGTCTCGCATGGAGGCGGCGATACGGGATACCGGAGTCATTTTACCCTTCTTCCGGACATGGATATTGGTGTAATTCTGGCCAGTAATTATGATCGTACTCCAATTGGGTCGATTCGCACTGGTGTGCTGGACGTTTTGCTAGGCCATCAACCTGAGACTATCAAGATATCCGTGAGGGTTCCCTTTGTTAAGGTCTACAAACGTGAAGGGCTCGATGCCGCTAAAGCATATTTTAAGAAGCTTAGAAGCGAGGAGGAGGAGGAATATAGATTCGGCGACGGCGAGTTAAATACCCTCGGTTATTATTTTCTGCAGGAGAATCGAATTGAAGAAGCGATTGAAATATTCCAATACAATGTAGAGCTCTATCCGGATATGGCCAACACTTACGATAGTCTTGGGGAAGCTTACATGGTGGCGGACCAGAAGAATGAAGCCATCTCAAATTATGAAAGGTCGCTAGAATTGGATCCCGGGAATACGAATGCTGCCGAAATGCTTAAGAAGTTGAAAGAGAAATAACCGGTGGCCTAATTAACGGCTTCACCGGACGAACGGTATGATATTGCCCCGAAAAAATGGACACAAAGTTACGCGCATTTTTTGTACTCTTTTTCTTCATACTCGGCCGGACTTTGGTACCCGAGCGTCGCATGAAGGCGTTCTCGATTGTAGAATATTTCTAAATACTCAAACGCTTCTCGTTTTACATGATGAATATCCTGAAAATCGACATGATAAGCCCACTCTGTTTTGACCGTCTTGAAAAACGACTCGGCCACAGCATTGTCCCAACAATCGCCTTTGCGACTCATACTCTGGATGAAGCCGTGCTTTTTCACTGTTTTTCTAAATTCATCACAAGCGTATTGAACTCCCCGGTCAGAGTGGACAATCAATCCCTTACCTGGTTTTCGTCGCCAGAGCGCGTTCTGAAAGGCCTCGAGAACCATCTCCTGGCTCAGAGACCTACTGACAGCCCATCCGACAACACTTCGAGAGAAGAGGTCAATAAAGACCGTCAGATACGACCAGCCCGACTTTGTCCAAATATAGGTAATATCACTGACCCACACTTCGTTGGCAGCCGAAGCGGTAAAATTCCGGTTAAGCAAATTCGGCGCAACCGGGTAGGTATGTTTCGAATGGGTCGTCGCTTTAAACTTCTTGCTAACTTTAGAGGCGATACCCATCTTCCTCATCCGATTGGCAACCCGATTTCGACCGTACTTCTTACCGCGCTTCAGAAGCTCATGGGTTATCTTAACGCTGCCATATCGGCTTTGACTACGCTCATAAACCGATTTTATCTCTACATCCAGCCGAATATTTTCTATCTCACGACTGCTGCGTGGCCGGCTCAACCAAGTGTAATAACCACTACGGGACACGTTCAGTACTGCGGCCATCCTCTCCACAGAAAAACCAGAGCTATTGTCTTTGATGAACTGGTATTTCATTGCGGTCCCTTTGAGAAGATGACCAATGCTTTTTTTAAGATGTCGCGCTCCTGGCGTAGAAGGTCATTCTCTCGCTGCACACGTCTGAGTTCTTCATCTGCAGGTTTCAGTCTACCCTTGCCAGGAAAGGGATGTTCTGAATCTTCCGACAGTGCTTTCCGCCAGCGGGATATGGCGCCATTGCCTATACCAAGGTCCCGTTCAACGGAAGCTGCCGACCGACCTTCTACTGTCACTAGACGAACAGCTTCTCTTTTAAATGACTCGTCATATTTGTTCGGTGAATGCTTTGATTTCATTAACACACCTCTTTTAAGATTTTA
>JADFPY010000304.1 GCA_022562085.1 candidate division KSB1 bacterium
GTAACTTGCCTGATTCTTCACGCCGTAGCTGCTCGTTTGCGTTCAACAATTCGATACCGTACACTTTGCCATCCGGTGACATATCTATGCATAATTCTTCGCTGACCTTAATAGTTTCTACATCTCCCTGCTTTTTTCCAAATCTGATATAGGCAATATTATGCCGAGGATCATAAGTAAGTCTCATAGCGCCCCTCCTTCATTCGCTCAATGGCGTGTGGATGAAAACGAACTTTTCTTTTCTTCTTGCTCAAATTTATCTACTTCCCTGGCGCGCAAACTCCTTCGCCTTTCCGGCCACAAACCCTACCGTCTCATCGGCCATCTCCGGGTAATTGGGCACTCAAACTTTGTTTTCGCCACGAAGTTCTCCTTCTTTAGCTAGTTTTAAAGCCTCTTGAAAGAGAAAATCGCTCATTCTAAAACCAACTTCTTGGAGTACTACCAACTATAGGCTTTACTTTTGAAATGATTAGCGCAAGGAAGTAATCAGTACTACCTCACGTTCTCAGTATGCAAATGAAGCAACTGGCACGGGACGTTCCAATGCAAAATTCTTGCGGTGAAGTTTGATACGCTCAATCTCATGTAGGGTGTCTGCTGTAAAATAACTCTCACCACATTTTGGGCAGCTAATCATTGGAATATTCTCAATGATTAGCAAATCTTTTCCCTTGCCGTGTGCTTCAGTTACTTTACGAACTCGTGCCCCTTCTCGTCCGCAAACATCGCATATCATTTGTTCGTTTTTATTCTTCATGGTTCATAAACAGTTATGATTACAAGTTTATTTGTTGGACTAAGTTTTACGATTAATTCAATCTCATCACCGGAAATTGTTTTTCCATTGATGCGGTATTTCCACTCAGCCGTTATTTGGTCTTTTTGGCGTGCCAATATCTCGCCTGTAAGAATTCCTCTTTCAACATCGTAGATTGCAAAGTCATCATCAATCATTTCCTTTCTTGCATGAGCAGTCACCACATATTCACACCTGCGAACTTTTTCTCGCATTCGCATCAGCACTCGTTTATACACTTGGATTTATGACCTTGATTAGTATATCTTCTTCTTTGTCATAATTTTCTCCTCTTAAAAGCAATCGCAAAATCAATCCTACCGGGAAACCGTCTCCTTCACCTTCCCGGCCACAAACTCCACCATCTCATCCGTCATTTCCGGATAATTGGGCAAACTCAGCACTCGGTCGGCGGCTTGTTCTGCAACCGGGAAGGCTCCTCGCTTGTGGCCCATAAAGTCATAGGCTTTTTGCAGATGCAGCGGTCGTGGATAATGCAGCGCCGCCCCGATGCCGGCTTCATTGAGTTTCTGCTTGAGCGCTTCGCGGTTGCCGGTCTGAACGACATAAAGATGATAAACCGATTCTGCCCAGGTCGATTCCTTCGGCGTGGCAATTTCAGCAACCTCTGTGAAGGCGCGATTATACAGGTCGGCAATCGCCCGGCGGCGCTGATTCCATGGGTCGAGATATTTTAGCTTTACATTCAGAACGGCGCCCTGAATGCCGTCCAGCCGGCTGTTGAATCCGAGAAAATCATTTTCGTATTTTCTGGCCGAGCCGTGATCGCCTAATATTTTGACCGTCTCGGCGATTTTGGGATCATTGGTAACCACCCCTCCGGCGTCTCCATAAGCTCCCAGGTTTTTACCGGGATAAAAACTAAAGCAGGCGGCGTGGCCAAAAGATCCGACTCTCTTCCCTTTGTATAACGCGCCATGCGCTTGCGCGGCGTCTTCGATCACTTTTAAATCGTGCTTTTTCGCCAGCGCCAGGATTGCATCCATGTCCGCCGGGTGGCCATACAGGTGCACCGGCATAATCGCCCGCGTTTTTTCCGTGATTTTACTTTCGAGTTGGCCAATGTCGATGGTATAGTTTTCGGGGTCGATGTCGACAAAGACAACCTTTGCACCGACCCAATGAATGGCTTCGGTGGTTGCGGTAAACGTAAAAGGGGTGGTGATAACCTCGTCTCCCTCGCCGACACCCACGGCGCGCAAGGCTAACATCAGAGCGTCGGTGCCGTTCGCCACGCCGACGGCATGGCTCACACCACAATAGCCGGCAAAGGCTTGCTCGAATTGTGCAACTGCACCGCCGCGAATGAATTGAGTCTTTTCGATGACTCCGGCAATTGCCTGATCGATTTCCGATTTAATGGTTTGATATTGCGCTTTCAGATCGACTTGAGGAATTTTCATATAGTTCCTTAAGAGTGAATTTCTTGCCCACTGGGAAAAGATTTGAAGTAACGATGCTTTGCGATGGTTCTTTTAAGATGCTCGATGCTGGATGCTCGCATTAACGCAATCCAGCATCAAGCATCCAGTTTACCTGTTCAAACTCAAGTTAAAGAAAAATTCGTTTCTTTCAGCCGGACCGCGAACACCGGTTGGCAGTAAAATATTTCGTGCTGAAGCTGTGTTGTAGTTCAGCTCAAGATAGAGATTCCGGAAAACTTCGTAACTGATCTCAAAACCCAAACGGTTGTTTCTTTCACGCACTCCGTCCAAAAAGTCTATGAATTCCGGGGTCGTCGCATCCTCATTTCGGTTTATATCACCCCCGATATTTTTATCCGGTTGGTTCGCGCCGTGTCGAAACGACTCAAAACTTGCGGCTACAAACAGGCTTTTTGAAAACCGGTATTGAGCGCGCAACAGAAGGTCATCCGAATTCGGTCCCATCCAGTGACCGAGGCCGGTGTTAAAATTCGAATACGTGTTGATCGGGCTTCTGTGGGTGTAAACAAAGGGCCTGGTACGGGCATACTCAATTCGTGCATCTAAATTTTTGATTTTGAATGCATCAACCCACAACCCGCCGGTTAAAAAAGCAGTTTTGTTGCCAAAAAAACCACTGCCGAGTTTTCCGGTTGTCAAATCATCGATGAAAAGTTCACCGTACAGTTTTACATTTGGAATCAACAGGAATTCGAAATCCGCTCCGATCGCCGCATTGTCATCGTCGCCGAGAAAATGCTCGGCTGACCGATAAAAATTAATCGGGTTTACGTAGGCGAGCTCAAAACGGCGATTGCCAAAAATAACCGTTTCGTAAAGGCCGATGTCTAACCACTTAGCAACATCGATATCGAGGCGATGTGCTACGATATTCTTTGCGACGGTCCTGTTATTTTGATCCCGGATGACCGGGAATGTTCGCAAAAACCCCCAGACATAGGTAAATTTGAGCCGCCAGATTTTCGATTGTAATTTTATCTGATCATAGGAAGTCGCATTAGTGGATAGATTTAAAGCGCCGTTAAAACCGGGCCCCCAAAAGTTGGAATCTTTGCCGAGCATGATTTGAAAATAGGGCAGTTTAAAAATCAGGTAAGCGACGGTCTCATCGTGCCAGATGTGGGTGCCGTAGCCGTTCACAAATCCGAGTCCTGGCAGCGAAATATCAAACTTCTCGGGATAGGTTCTCGTTCCCCACTCTTCGGTATCCCGGAAATCGAAGAAAAAACCAAGGTGTGTTCCCAATTGTCCCCAAAGTGTGAACCCGTGAGTGCGCTCGAAAACCCGTTCCGTACCCTTTAAAGAGTCGGGATTAGCGTAGAGAAAGCCGTGGTAAAAAACCGGGTCGACAAAAACTTTGAACTCATCTTTTTGAATATTGATGAGATTTCGGTAGTTTTTATAAACAAAGTCGGGGAAGACTCTCCCCACAAAAGTCTGGTCTTTGAGTTTTTGAATTCTGGTTGTTGTCGTGTGTCCGTTTAGGCCGCCAAGCTGGCGAAATTCTTCCTGAAATTCAAATCTAAGAAAATCAAGCTGGCGAAGCTCGACGGAATTAAGCAGCTCGCGGCCCTTAGCCTTCTCCTGAACTTGCAGTAAATAACCGGCCATCTCCTCCCGGCTGTAAGGTTTCGTGCCATTCAAGATACCGGTCAGAACGCCCTTTGTTTCCAGACGCTCGACAAATTCATACGACCAGTGATTCAGGGGCACGTAAACCGATTGACCCCATAAGTCACTGCCCAATCTGAAAAAAAAGAGCAGTGCGGTCAAAGCTATTTTCAATAATTCTTTTTTATTCTTAAATGCAAACATACAGAAAGTGTTCATGTGTTTGGGTGTTCAAGTGTTCTTGTCGACTCTGCTCTTTGAACACCCGAGCACTTGAACACCTTAACACATTGATCCAATACATTTTAGCGACTCTTTCTTCGAATCGAGTTGTGCATTTTTTTGAATTATTCAAGCTAATTCAGTTAATTCCTTAAGTTGCGGTACAATTTTGAATGCGAGACAACTGTTAAGATTCGTAATGAGATAGGCAATTGGCAGATTATTGGGTGAGCGAAATGCTATCCTTACTATGTGGTTGTTAGCCGCAAGATTTTAAAAATCAAAAAATTCAACTTCTGTTTAAAACACTCAGAATTCTTTTTTTTAACTTATTATAATCGGCCTTAAGCTCTTCAACCATTCCGTTCATTTTCTGAAAATCTTTGTTTTCTTTATTCCTTTCGACATATTCCAGACCGAAGGCCCAAAACACACTAAATACCAATGTTAAAAAGCTTGTCACGACGACAAGAAGTTTCCTTTTAGGCCTGGTTCTTCTTTCAGGCTGAACCGCAGCATCTAAAACTTGAACAGTTGGCGTATCTCTGGCCTCTTGAATTTTTGCGCTATAAAATTGCTGGTTTAAAAGCTGCCAAACAGTTTCCTGCACTTTGACATCGCGCAGAAATTCTGCGAGACGCGAGCCGACTTCCGGTATGTCGGCAAAGGGAATGAAATAATCCTTCTGCGCTTCAAAAGGAACCGAATTGCCAAATTGCAAATGCTCAAACTGTATTTTCAGTTCATCCAATTCTGTTTGCAGGCGATTGATTATCGGGTTGTCCCGTTTTAAAGTCTGCAAGGCAACCTTTAGTTCGACTTCCTTGGCCATAATCGTGCCTTTAATTTCGCCGGCTTTTTCAATGGATACTCTTGTCTGAGCTTGCAAATCTACCGCTCTAAATTGAGATTGAAAATCGGCCAGGGCTGTCGCGGCTTTTTTTAAGCGCACCTCTGTTTGCTTAAGCTGTTCTTCAATATAAATTCGGGAATTTTTTGCACGGGAAAAACTTTTTTCGCGGTTTACTTCGTCTAACGCTTCGACAAAAGCGTTTGCTATCTGCGCAGAAAGTTCTGCGTTGTGAACCTCAACTGAGATGTTAATCATGCCCTGCTCGTTAGCGAAAATAGTGGATTTCTCATGCAGTTCATTAAGCGCATCCGTTTGATTTTCAATGTCCCAGATTTCGTATAAATCTTGCCCCGTTTCTTCCGATTTATATTTTTTTGATAAAACGGCTTCCGCAACGGTTCGGCTTTTCAGAATCTCAACAAAGATATCAGAGGAGGACGCCGGAATTCCGGGAACATCAAACATGGAAATCGGAGAGTTTAGCAGCAAACTACGCAGACCATTCTGATCGCCTTCGCCGGGGGGCAAGAGCGTTGTGGTTGCTGTATACGTTTTTGGCAGCAAAAAACTCAGCACCAGCATAATCAGTCCCGCAAGCAGCGAGTTGCGGATGATCATTCTTCGGCGTTTAAAGATTACACCAAGATAATCCAGCAAGTTGATCTCTTCCGAATAGCTGTTTTTATTTGAAGGAGTTTCGCTCATCGGTTAATCG
>JADFPY010000305.1 GCA_022562085.1 candidate division KSB1 bacterium
GTTCAAATATTCCAAAATTAAGCATGCCCTGCTCAACCTGTTTTTTATCCTTACCACTCTGGTGGTGAATTTTGTTTTTGCGTTTTTCATTATCAAAGTCTGCGATTTCACCACTGTCAACAAGTTTGGGCTGCTTTATCTCGCCGACCTGCCTTTGTGGTTACATGTAATGCTCGGTGTGCTTTTGCTCGATTTTATCGGCGCTTACCTGATCCACTGGATCCATCACCAGGTGAAGTGGATGTGGAAATTTCATCTGATTCACCACACGGACACCAAAGTTGACGTCACCACCAGCCTGCGGCACCATCCCGGGGAAAGTTTGTTCAGGGTGATTTTTGCCCTGCTCGCCATCTTGATCGCCGGCGTTCCCGTTGGCGTCGTCATGGTTTATCAGACCCTGTCTGCACTGTTCGCACAAATTACCCACGCCAACATCAAAACGCCGGCAAAAATTGACCGGCTGCTTTCCTATATTTTTGTCACGCCTAAGATGCACAAAGTCCACCACCATTTTGCCCAGCCGCTGACCGACACCAATTACGGCAATATTTTTTCAATCTGGGATCGCTTGTTCCGTACCTTCGTAGAGGTTGAAACAAAAACTCTGCAATACGGCATCGATACCCACATGCAGACGGAGGAGCATAGCAGTCTAAAGAATTTACTTGCCATTCCGTTTCAGGCGTATCGCGCACCTGGTTCTTCAAAGTTTGGAGATAAAAGCAATTAATAACTTGTCGAGGGCTTTTGCTTTTCTAATTTGGGTTCGGTTCTTAGTAATAAATTGAGGGTAAACCTTCTCTCAAAAAAGGTTGATGTGAGGTTTATTCGGATTGAATGGGTAAGCGTCTTACTCGAAATCGTTTTTCATTCGCAGAAATTATTGCACCCTGTTTTAGTTCCTCTTTTGTATTATCTAAAATTTGCTTTAATAATCTATTTACATTTCGTGGTGTTTGATCCTGTAGTCTAAATATAATTACACTTGGTAGCATTGTACCTGCTAATGCTGCAATTTCACCAAATCAAGATCGAAAGTTAGAATAACTCTGCCTTCCTTTTGAGCTTTAGAAAAGATATCTTTGTCAGGCAGCTTTTGCAGTCCTTCCTCTCTTAGGTGTTTAGCCTCAAAGCCACTAGATTTTAGCCATTCAACCGTACTACTCGATACTCCCATATCTGCTAAGAATTTCATATTCAAATTTCGGAATATGAATGGACTTCGTCATTTGCCAGCCAGGCAGCGTATTTCAATGACTCCTGAATATCTGCACCTTCAAGATCGGGATATTCCGCAAGAATTTCTTTTTCAGACATTCCGTTGGCAATTAAATTCACTACAAGAGAAACAGGGATTCTCATACCCCGAATGCAGGCGCGTCCACGCATGATTTCAGAGTCAAAAGTAATTCTATTGAACATAAAGTACCTTAAATTAATATACTCGTTTAAATTGTCAAAGTAATATAAGAATCACTCTCAAAACCTACAAGTTAAAAGTCATCTTAAAACGGTCTGAAGATCGAGGTCGTTCCACCGCGCTGTTCGAGTTTGACACTGCTCAGGTGAGGCGCTTTGATGTTGATTTTGAAATAGAAGCCCTGGCCAATTCCGGATGGATTCCAGTTAAACTGCGCTTCCCAGCAGTGCAAATCCCGGTGAAAAGAAATTCTCTGATCGACAATTTCCGTTCCCTCTAAATCGTACCGCAGCCGGTAGCCGATGCGCCAATTTTTTGTCAGCTGCACTTGAACATTAGAAAGATCAACATAAGCCCTCTTGGTCGGATTCAAAGGATTGGACTTGCTTAGGCTGTATGAAAAAGCAAGGGAGGCGCGCCAGGGGATATCAAATGCGGAAAAAGCACTTTCCGGAGAAAAACGATCTTGAGGCTGACCCGATAATCCAGGTTGAGTTTGCTGCTGCTCTAATGTTGATCCGGGGCCCCCGGCAGCAGCAGCCTGGCTGGCCCTGCCGCTTTGAGTCGATTTTTTGCCGCTCAGGGTCCACCTGGCATCGATACTGAAGCGCGTCAGCCGGGGAGAAATAAACCGATTTACGGCCCGCTTGAGCTCTTCATCGAACTTATAAAAACTGTGTCCCACGCCTGCACTTACGGTGAGGTTCTTCCTGGGGCTGGCGCGGAAAGAGGTCGTTAGGTCACGCATCTTCAGACTGTCGGCGGCAAAATTGTAGCCGCTGCTAAAATTCAGATTAAACAAATTAATTTTCTTTTCGTTCTCCCCTTCTCCCAGCTTCATTTGAAAAAGATTGTTGAGACTATAATTCATACTCATCAATTTGCCGCGCGGCGTGCTGCGAAATTTATCCAGCCGTTTTTCCTGTCCCGAAGTATCTTCCAGAACTTCGTAGTACCCCCAAACTTTATCGGAAAAATCAGGCCGGTAGGAAAAAGAAAGTGAGGGACTCATCTTGTGCCGCATGGCACGGATCGGGCCTATTTTCGGATAGAACGTTCCAAATATGTTCGTGCTTGCCGAAGTCGAGTATTGAAATGTGCGGCGGGAGGCAAATCCTTTCTCTTCCGTGGACGCAAAAACATTGGTTGAATCTACCAGGCCAAAGGACTTTTTCCGGTCGAACCAGTCTTCATCATAGCTAAACGACTGGCTCCAACTCAGCCAACCGAACAGTTTCTTCGGATTTGTAAAACTGAGCCGGATATCATGTTCGGCCCGGCGGTCGATCTGCGCATCCGGGTCGCCGGTGCTGTCTTTTCGTACCGTATTAAGCAAAAATCCTTTATATGAATATCGAATCGAGTTGTACCAATTGGGCTGGTTTTTAGATCGGCCGGTTTCATCTTTCTTAAAGGGAAAGATCGCACTTTGACCGCGGGTAAAACGGAGCTGCGGCAGGGTTACCGTATTTCGACCGTTTTCCAGATCTTTTGTCTGCGAAAGGTTGATGCTAAGGCTATTCCTTCCTTCACCCCATCTTTTGTTAAACGTGGCATTTGAACGAAGCTGCCGGTTTAAACGCTGGCTCCGGTTGGCGCTGAATTCACGGTAAAAACTGTTATTGCTAACGAAACTCGCGCTAACTGAGAGACTTGTATTTGGATCGATTGTCTGATTATGGCGAATATCCAGATTCCAGCGGCGCTGCTTGGTATCGTCAAAAGTTTTTCTGGTATAGGAGCCTGAAACCGCGCCGGAGAAGTTATACCGCAGCTTATAATTCACATTGCTGCGAAAAAGGATGCCGGTCTTTTCAAAAAAATCCAGGGTAAAGCGGACATCCATGTAGTCATTTGTTGCCCAGTAGTAACCCATATTTCGCAGATATCTTCCTTCTGCGGGGCTGGTGCCGAAGTTCGGAAGAATGACCCCGGACTGGCGGCCGTTTTCTTTGGTTGGAAACATGGCAAACGGGAAAATCGCCAGGGGAATTTTCCCGATGAAGAAAATCACCGGTTTGACGATGACTTTATCGTTTAGGATGACTTTCATTTGCTTGCCGCGAAAATGGAAATGTGGCTCTTCCTTGTCACAGCTTGAGTATTTGCCGTCCGCCACATTGAACACGCTGGGATCGACGATCTTGACTATATCACCCTGGTAATAGCCTCTTTGAAATTTTGTCCGGCCGCGGAGTATCCTGCCCTTCTCGGTTTTAAAATTAAACTCCATGCGGTCGCCGACCATGGTCTCTTTGCCGTCTGAAAAAGTCGGCCGACCGATTTGTTTGACCGTGAGTGAATCACTGCCATTTGCGCCGTTTCCGGAGTCAGGCAAACTCTCAGCAATCAAAAGGTTGTCGTTCCAGCGAATGGTGATTTTGCCAGCCTTAATGGTAATATCGCCGAATTTAACTGTGGCGTCACCGAGGAGGCGGGTCACACGCCCATTTTCGGTTTTCTCGGTAATCATGGTTTTGTAGGTGTAATCGACCGGTTTACTCAGTCCCACGTTTGCCGGTTTTATGCCACTTTTTGAAGTCGAATCTTGATGAGTGTTCGTGAGAGGTTTGGTAATTTTGCTTACTTTTGAACTATCCAGGGCGGCTTGAGCTTTAAGTGCAGAGCTGTCGGGCGGGGTGATGACCTGTGCCCATGCAAACGAGAATTGCAGCAACAAAACGGCGAAGATAAAATAGTTGATTTTGGATTTTAAAGATTTGAACATGATATCATAAACACCCAAAAAACAAAGTTTTGTTCCGCTCTGAATTGGATTTGACTTTTTTTTAATTGCATGTTAAGGTTGTGTGATATATCTTTTTTTGGGGGAATAATAATAGATTAGAAACTGCAGTTACGGAAACTGCTGTGCTAATTTCCGTAACGATCTGTAGTGTAGCCGAAGTGGCCACACTTCGGGTCCGGTAGGCCGAAAACTGTGGCGAGTTCTGCTACCTGAATAAGATTGCTACAGAGATTAGCGCAGCGGTCTTTATAGTAGGAATTCCTCACGCTGGAGGAGATAAACGAGATCAAGATAAAGATTTATTTAAATGGCCATTAATACCGACATCCGGCGGCGAAAATCCATTCGGTTGCAGGAATATGATTATTCCAGCGCAGGCGCCTATTTCGTGACGATTTGCACCCATGACAGAGAATGTTTGTTCGGCACGGTGGCGGATGAAAAAATTGTCCTAAACGATACAGGAAGGATTGTTGAATCCGAATGGTTGAAGACGGCGGAAATTCGGGCCAATGTCTCCACGGACGCATACATCATCATGCCCAATCATGTTCACGGAATTTTGTTTATAGAGGAAATGGCTAACGTAGGGGCGACCGGACCGGTCGCCCCTACCAAATCAGGGACATTACAGCCAAATACATTAGGTTCAATAATTGGACAATTCAAATCAGTTGTGACCAAAAAAATCAGACAATCAGGCCGAATAAATTTCAAATGGCAGCGCGGTTTCTACGATCGCATCATCCGTAACGACGAACTAAACCGCATCCGTGAATACATCATCTACAATCCGTTGAAATGGCATGAAGACAAAGACAACCCTGCAAATTGGAAATAGATGGTTGGGACACGGTGCACCCACGGATTAATCAACCGACGGTCGATTTTTTTATAAATATGCGAGGAATTAATTTTTGACCCATAAATCCGCAGATACAGCAGACACTTCCACAAGCAGCACGGGCCTGGCCCGCAACCTGGGCCTGCTCGGCCTGGCGGCCACGGGCATCTGTTCCATGCTGGGCGCGGCCATCAACATTATTCCGTTCATGATCCAGCGCAGTGTGCCGGGTATCGGGCCGTATGTTTTACCGGCCTATTTGTTCGCGGCGGTCCCGGCCATTCTGGCGGCGCTGGCCTACGCTATTCTGGCCTCGGCCATGCCGCGGGCCGGCGGCAGCTATGTCTACGCCAGCCGCGCACTCAATCCGTACCTGGGGTTCGTCGCAAGTTTTTCCCAATGGTTCGGCCTCTCCGTTGCCATCGGGGTCGTGTCTTACGTGCTCATTCCATTTCTAAGGGACATCGCAACCGCGCTGGGTTGGCAGCTTTTGGCCGAAGCCCTGGATGCGGGTCCCATCCGGGTGATTCTGGCGCTGGCCTTTTTGTGGACTTTCGTCGCGGTGAACCTACGCGGGGTGCAATTGTACCAGCGCACCCTGGTGCCCATGATGTTTCTGATGTTCGCGCTGGGTGGCGTCGTTATCGTA
>JADFPY010000306.1 GCA_022562085.1 candidate division KSB1 bacterium
AAAAAGAGTCCTTTCTTCGTTAATAAAAGTGGGTAGCCATTTTGTTTCTAAGAGCGTTTCGACTCTGCTCATTTCAACCGTTTCTCCCTTATTCCAAAACGCGTATAACGATACTTCTACTGGGTCACACCGAATAACTGCTTATACTCGTTTAAAGGTTATTGTGATTTGGGTTTGATTGATTTGTGATGATCATCACTGCGGTATAAGGCAAGGCCTGTGCCAAAGGAGAGACGGTAAACTTAGCCTCTTGTAAAACAAGGCCTTAAGAGATCGGTGGACTGTTTAACGGAGGAAGGAAGGTTCAGGGTCAATCTATGGAATATCGTGGAACTACGGAATATCAAGGAAAACACTCGCGGTTGAATCGGGGTCTCGATTTGATTATTTCCGCAATGACCCCGAGTTCTATGGATGTATTTGATTGTGACGATATACTCTATCTTTATAATTGTACCCTTTAAAACCATATCTGCTGTTATCAAATCCTTCATATTCGTAAACTTTATAGCCGTATTCATTGTGACCGTATCCACTGCTGCCATAGCCAACTTGAGTGGGTCCCCTCTGACCATCATAATCTGCTTTGACAAAACTAACACGCGGCGAACAACCCACGAACACTGTCATCAGGACAAAACCAATAAGTAATTTTATATTTTTCATGTTTTTAAAAACTCCTGTTTGTATTCAATCTGTTTAACTGTGGTTTTATAAAAGATGCCATGTCAGAGCAATCGACATGGCATCTTTATAACCAAAACCCCTGTTAGCTCGACACCGGGATCGCTTCACTTGACTTTACGCTATTCCCTTTGACGAACAGGTAAAGCAGAACCAGCAACAGGGTCACTGGAAATTGCATGCCACCCATAGGATGCGTTTCAGTCGCCTTAAAATGCCATTGTCCCCAGTGCACCATCTGAATCGCACCCAGCATTACGGGCATAAGGATAAGGGCTCCAATACGCGTCATCCAATCTTTGAGGAATCCTCCAAAAAGGATAAGCGCTCCACCTACCGTCTCTGCGGAAGCCACTATGAAAAGCATTACAATCGGCATGTTCAGCATATTTGCCATTGGAGCTAAATTTTGGAATTTGCCTAATCCGTGATAAATAAAAACACTTGCTATGGCTCCACGCAACAACCAATGTCCATGCTGTGATAGTTTTGTTAAAGAATTCATAATGTATCTCCTTTTTATTTTGTTATGTTTTACTTCAGAATTTAACATTAATTATAGTTGTGTCTTTTTTTCAATTTTTCTCGCCATTCTGAATTAGGCCGTTGAGTTTGTTAGTTAATTCAGACTTAGGTGCCACACCTAGCACTTGATCGACTACCTGACCATCTTTGAAGAGTAGTATCGCCGGGATAGAACGGATGCCATATTGTCCAGCGATTTTGCCATTAGCATCGACGTCTAATTTCCCAACCTTGGCACGTCCTTCAAAATCTGCAGCCACTTCTTCAATAGCAGGTGCGACCATGTGGCAGGGTCCGCACCAATCGGCCCAAAAATCCACCAGAACCGGCTGGGAATTTTCAAGTACTTCTTTTTGAAAGTTAGCATCGGTTAGCGTAGTCTGTTTTTTGTCCGACGTCATTTTTGATTCTCCTTTCTTTAATTTGGAAGTCACTTCTGTCGAAGCTGACCTCTTATTTTGATGTTAATAAATTAGTTGTACCCACACTTCTATTCTCGGGTGGGAATTTTTCCAAAATGTGCTTTACTGCCTCATTGATTTTATCTTCTTTTATGATACCGCTGTCATCAATCTCATCAATATAGACGCCACGCCAGAGCAATTCATTTGACGCCGGGTCAATAAAGTCTAAGATTAGGGTAGCCTCTTTGTATTGGTAACCATACAGCCCACCGTTGCCATAGTATCCCGACCCATAACCAAAGCCGTAATATCTCGACCGGTAACCAAACCTATAATACCCGGGCCGGTAACCATCCATGTCCATATCCATACCCATACCCGAATCTATCAGACCTTACATCAACTTTGTCCTCGACCTCAACAGAGTAAGCAATCAAAAAGTCGGGACTGTTGGCTTGCTTCGACAGATTCTTAGCGACCAATTCTGCCTCAACTGCTTTTCTCAGTCGTTTTTCGAAAAGCGAGTTTTTTGCAAGACCATTTGAACCGGAGTATTCAGATTCAGATTTCCAATCAAAAGTTTTTAACCTGGCGAAATTAATTTCGCGATCGTAGTCTGATCTGACCAGTCTCCCGGAACAACTTATTAGTCCTGTTACCAGAACCAAACCTAAGACCAATTTTGTATTTTTCATAACTTGTCTCTCCTTTGTTAAGTTCGCCGTGCTTTAATTCAAGCTTCGTGCCAAAAAAGAAAAAGCCATTTGGAGGGTGTTCCAAATGGCTAATTATATTGAAATTAACTAAATTGAAAATGTTTTTGACGAACAGTGGAGAGAAGGTGGGAATTCCCAATATTTTGGGAGTTTTACGAAATAATGGGGACGTTACGCCTTGCGTTGGATGCTGAGTTTTTTCATCCGTGCTTCCAAGGTGGTGGGTTTTAAGCCCAGGACCTTTGCTGCGCCGCTTTCGCCGCTTACACGCCAGCGAGCCAACTCCAGGACCTCAAGGATATGCTCCCGCTCAAGCTCTGCCAGAGTGGAGATGTGTGATGCCTTAGAAGAGATAACTGTCTTCGAAAGCCAATCCTCTAATTTGAGCTGTTTTCCCGTACTGATAATGACGGCTCGTTCAATGATGTTTTCTACCTCCCGCACGTTACCCGGCCAATGATACCCCTGTAAAGCAGCCATCACTTTCTGTGGAACGGTTTCTATTTTTTTCCCGGTCCTGGCCGTAAACTTCCTGATAAAATGTCTTACTAAAATTGGAATGTCTTCCTTGCGTTCGCGCAGCGGGGGACTCTGAATGGGAAAGACATTTAATCGGTAATAGAGATCTTCACGGAAACTTCCATCCTCAACCGCTTTTTCCAAATCACGGTTGGTGGCCGATATGATGCGAACGTCCACTTTAGTGGTTTGCGGATTTCCCAAGCGCTCGAATTCCCCCTCTTGTAAAACGCGCAGGAGTTTCGACTGCAGCTCCAGCGACAGGTCGCCGATTTCGTCCAGAAAAATCGTGCCGCCATCTGCCAATTCAAAGCGGCCGATTTTGCGTTTGAAAGCGCCAGTGAACGCTCCTTTTTCATGGCCGAATAGTTCGCTTTCAATGAGGTTTGCCGGTAAGGCCGCACAATTAACTTTGACCAGCGGTCGGTCTCTACGGTCACTGAGGTTATGAACGGCACGGGCAAGCAATTCCTTGCCAGTGCCTGTTTCTCCCAGAATCAGGACTGTTGAATCTGTGGAGGCGACTTGTTCGACTTTCCGCAAAACTTTTTTAAGCGCCGCGCTTGCTCCAATGATTTCCTCGAAGTTATGGACAACCTTAATTTCTTCTTGTAAGTAAATGTTTTCTGCCTGAAGGCGGTTTTTTAATTGCTCTACCTCAACAAGTGCTTTACTAAGAGCCTTTTCGGCTCGTTTGCGTTCGGTGATGTCAAGTGCATAGACATTGACGTAACCGGCGTCGACAATCGGTGAGAACAAGATCGAGAATATTTGCTCCCCGCAGATAACTTCTACTTCTTCGCTTGTCCCGGATTTAAAGATGTGCGATATCTGGTCGCGCAATTCGTCCGGTAAAAAACAATCATCCCTACATTTCCAGGTTTTACGCAATGGTGAACTGCCTTCGTTTGCGTAAATGACTTCACCATCTTTCGTAATTCGCATGATCGGATTTGGGTTTTCGGCTGGGAATTTTGCTAAGCTCTCGATCTCTTCTTCGGTCCGTTTGCGCTCGGTGATATCTCGAAACGTCACGACTGCACCTTCCAATCTGTCTTGTTCGTCGCGAATCGGTGTGCTGGTATACTCCACTGGAAAGCTGGTGCCGTCTTTCCTCCAAAAAACCTCGTTGTCCACGCGATGAATTATCCCATCTTTGAAAGTCGCATAGATAGGGCATTCTTCCTTGGGGTAGGGCTTGCCGTCTGGCCTCGTGTGGTGAATGACGGCATGTTGCGGTTTACCGTGCAGTTCTTCCGGTAACCAGCCTAGCATCCGGGCCGCTGCTGGATTCACAAATGTGGTAAGCCCGTTCCGATCTAGACCGTAAATTCCTTCACCTGCAGAATTCAGGATGAGATCGTTCTGCCGCAGGAGCTGTGTTAGTGCCTCCTCCGCCGCCCGGCGCTGATTTTTTGCCTTTTTTAGGTCAGCTAACTGCTTTTGCAAATCTGTCAGTTCTTTAAGGGGTTGTTCTTTGGTTTTTTCTTGAGCTTTCATTTACAGCTCCAAAAATCTCTTATTGAATTGAAAAAGATTCCTGTAATGACTGGCCAAAACAACAGTCACAAACCCCGATTTTGAGGGTGTTGTTAAGTTGTTCTTGATTGATTTTTAAAAGTCCTTTTGCGATCACGTCTACCGTCAAGCCAGGAACTCCACCTACACGCAACACTCGGTACGGGTGGCTGGCCGAACCTTGCCCGACAGAGACTTACACTCTATAAGAAGCACCAAGCTTCGCTTGCGCGCTAACGCGATTATCACGCGCAAAAGGTTTAAGAGCACTGTGGCTGAGAATGCAAAATGAACTTCGTGAGAGCACAGGCACTCTCAAAAAACCGGCGCCCTTTTGTCGCGTGCATGAAAAGTTAGCCTCAAGCCCGATTTACTTCTACATGAGGTTATCGCCTCGTGGATTTCTACTTGAGCAACATGAGTTTCTTTGTATGCGTATACTTGCCCGCCTTAATTCGATAGAAATAAATACCGCTCGGTAAACCAGTAGCATTGAAGACAACTTTATAACTCCCGGGCGTAAGCATATCATCCACGAGCCTGGCAACTTCTCTTCCGGTAATATCGAATACCTTTAGTTTGACCGGTGAACGCTTCTCAAGAGCAAACTCAATAGTCGTGGATGGATTAAAAGGATTCGGATAATTCTGTTCCAGCACAAAAGAAGATGGTCTGGCGGAGGCGACTTCCTCGACCTTTGTTGTGGATGCGAGACTACGAAATACGCCGGCGCCGGAAGTGCCGGCAAAAATGTGCCCGGTGCTGTTGGTGGCAAGAGCACTGACATTAGAGTTGGTCAAGCCGGTATTGATTTCGTTCCAGTTGTCTCCGTTATCGGTGGAGCGAAAGACGCCGCCAGACGTTCCGGCAAAAATCTCTCCCAGGCTGTTTATGGCAAGAGCTGCCACCCGGGTACTCGTCAAGCCGGTATTCATTTGATTCCAGTTATTTCCATTATCAGTGGAACGAAACACACCACGGTTGGACCCGGCAAAAACGTCACCGCCGCTATTGATGGCAAGAGTGCCAACAGCAGTATTTGTTGGCAAGCCGGCATTGATTTCCAGCCAGTTATCTCCGTTGTCGGTAGAGCGAAACAAGCCGCCAGCGGTTCCAGCAAAAATATGGTCGTTGCTATTGATGGCAAGAGCACGAATATCCGTATTAGCCAGGCCGGTATTGATTTCGCTCCAGTTATCGCCGTTGTCGGTGGAGCGAAACACGCCGCCGGCAGTCCCGGCAAAAATATCGCCGCTGCTATTTATGGCAACAGC
>JADFPY010000307.1 GCA_022562085.1 candidate division KSB1 bacterium
TCCTCTTTTACAGATATTTCAATTTTTCCATTTTCCGTATTCGGACAACTTTCCCCATAAGCTCCAATTGTAAAATTATCAACTGGCAATGTAAATATGGCACAACCGCTACTATCTACTATGGTTCCTGCTGCTGTATTTGGACAATCATCTACATCATTTAAAATACCATCACCATCTCTATCCCCATCAATAATAGCAACATTCACTGTTAACAATGGAGATTCTCTACTACCAATCTTTACATAATACTTATTATCAGGACTTATAGCATCTTCCTGTCTAGTAGCAGTCCAAGAGACAGAGATGCTATTAGCTATAGCAAATGTTATTTCAGTACTAGTTATAATAACTTCATCTGGTTCTAACTCATCACTTATCTTGATTTCTTTCTCTAAAATTTTTTCCCCCTCTTTCATCTTTGAAAATACCTCTTTTCCATTTGTATAAAATTATTCTATCTTGTGATATTTTTTGAGCTTCCTGAGTTGTGCAAATATTCTATCTTTTTCTCTCATCGCTCTCTTGTCTTGCTTATTTTTGCGGTGTTTGTGTCTACGGCCTTCGGTGCACTCATTGCTATGTTCGGAGGATTGTTTATTATTTTTCTTTTTAGGGAGAAGCAGGCAGCTTCTCCTTTTTGTTTATAGGTTGTTCTTTTAATTAGGAATCCGACTGAGGTTATATGAGCAAATATTTTTCAATCGAGTCGGAAGTTAGCGCGGGGTTAGTTGTAAAAGGCTCAAAATTCATTGCAAATGCAGCTCCTGTTGCTGAAAAAGAAGAGGCAGAAAAGTATATTTCCACAATTTCAGCTCGGTTTAAAGAGGCCACGCATAATTGTTTTGCTTATAAAACAGGAATGGGTGATCAAGCGCTTTTTCGCTTTTCAGATGATGGTGAACCTTCGGGTACCGCCGGACGACCCATCCTGCAAGCCATTGAAACAAAAGATTTGACCAACATTGCCCTGGTTGTCACCCGATATTTTGGCGGCACCAAACTTGGAACAGGCGGTTTAATTCGAGCCTATAATTCCGCGGCGCTGGAGGCTCTGAATAAAGCAAAGATAGTTGCAAAATATCCTCAAATTATCTTGCGATTAAAATTTCCTTATGAATACACAAATGCGGCTCAGCACTTGATTAACAAATTTGGAGGAAATATTTTGGAAACTCAATTTGATGAGCAAACAGTCTACCGCGTTCAGCTCAAAACCTCCGATGAAATCGATTTTAGAAATGAACTGCAAAATGCCACCAGCGGAAAAATTATTGTTGAAAAAGTGAGCTGAGTTTTCCATTTTTTTAAAGTCCTTGTTTCATGCCAAAATAATCTCTAAATTTCATTTGTGTAAATTCGTGAAATTAGTGGTTTTTCATGCAGATAACCGAAATTTATCATTCAATTCAAGGCGAGTCCAGGTTTGCGGGATTGCCCTGTGTTTTCGTTCGCACCACCGGCTGCAATTTGCGCTGTGTCTGGTGCGATACGGAATATTCCTTTTATGGCGGGCAAAAGATGTCGCTTGATGAGATCGTCAAACAGGTTGAAAGTTATAATTGCAAGTTGGTAGAAATCACGGGGGGCGAGCCGTTGTTGCAAAAAGAAGTACCGGAATTAGCACGTCGTTTACTAGACAAAAAACAGACCGTGCTCGTTGAAACTTCCGGTGAGAGAGATATTTCAGTACTCGATAAACGAGTCATCAAAATTATGGATCTCAAATGCCCGGGGAGCGGGGAATCGCACCGGAACCGCTGGCAAAATTTGGAGCACTTAACTCCTGAAGACGAAGTAAAGTTCGTCATCAAGGATCGGCAAGATTACGACTGGTCTGTGCAGGCGGTCAAAAAGCACAATCTTGAGAGTCGAGTGAGGATTTTGTTTTCGCCGGTTTGGGGCGAATTGGATCCGAAGGATTTAGCACAGTGGATTTTGCGGGATAAATTAAACGTTCGCTACCAATTACAACTGCATAAATTCATCTGGTCTCCGGAAACAAAAGGAGTTTGATGTCATTTATTTATTCGAATCGATATTACGCCGACATCGGATTTCACGTCTTCCCGATACTAAAATATCAACAGGTGTTCGAGAAATTAATCGAGGAAGCCGGTCTAAATGATTCGGATTTTCTCGAGCCTGCCTCAGCGACCGATGCGGAGCTGCTTCTGATTCATACTCCTGAGTATTTGCAAGATCTTGCCGATTGCGCCTGGACGGAACGCACGTCTACCTCCGAGTTACCAATCTCAAAAGAAATCATCGATTTGTTTAAATTGGCGGCCGGCGGTACTATTTTAGCCTGCCGGGAAGCGCTTAAAAAGAGCTGGGCCGTTCATTTAAGCGGCGGTTTTCACCATGCATTTGCAGATAAAGCTGAAGGGTTTTGTTATGTGAACGATTTAGCTGTTGCAGCTAAGGCGATTCAAAAAGAAGGGCTTCTAGAAAAAGTTGCAATAATCGATTGTGATTTGCACCAGGGTAATGGCACAGCACTGATTTTTCAATGTGATCAAAGTGTTTTCACTTTTTCGATCCATCAACGGGATTTGTACCCGGTTAAACAAAAGAGTGACTTGGATATTCATTTACCAATAGGCACAACCGATGCAGAATACCTGCGGCATTTACAAAGTTCGATTCCCGGCATTTTAGATGAGTTTAATCCGGATTTGGTTTTATATCAAGCAGGTGCAGACCCATATAAAAATGACCAGCTTGGCAATTTATCCCTCACAATTTCCGGATTAAAACAGCGGGATCAATTTCTTTTTGAAGAATGTAAAGGCCGGAACATTCCGCTAGCTGTCACGTTAGGAGGTGGATATGCAGTTAACACTGAAGATACGGTACAAATTCATTTTAATACGTGCAAGAGAGCGTTAGAAATATTTAAATAGTGTTTGACCGAGAAGTCTAATTTAGCCCGTCTTTGCGGGGCGTTCCCTTCGGCTTGCTCAGGACAGGGTCTGTGCCGAGGCATCTCAGGATTAGCTAAATCGGAGATTGCTTCGCTTGAGAAACGCTCGCAAAGACCGTAGGAAATCGTGCCGCTAAAAGCCTGATTAAATTTCTTTTCCTATGCAAAACATCGAAATCAAAGCAAAATATGAGGATTTAGATCGAGCCGAAAATATCGCGAGAAAAGTCGGTGCTAATTTTGAAAGCTCGATTCATCAACTGGACACTTACTTCTTTGTAAAAAAAGGACGACTCAAATTACGCGAAATTTCTACTGGTGTTAGCCAACTCATTTATTATGTGCGTCCAAACGAAGCCGGGCCGAAGACAAGCGAATACCATATTTATCCGGTAGAAACTCCGAAACAACTGAAGGAAATTCTGGCCGCTGCCCTGGGAATATGGAAGAGCGTGGAAAAACAAAGAGAGGTTTATCTCTTTGATGAAGTGAGGGTTCATTTGGATAAAGTTAAGAGTTTAGGAAATTTTCTTGAATTTGAGGGAGTCGTTTCTCCCGAATCTGATAGAAGCAAAATTAGAGAGAAAGTTGATTGGCTGGTTTCGCAATTTGAGATTCGGAATCACGATTTGATCGAAGTCTCCTATTCTGATTTAGTTTAATTAAATTAATCAGTGTTAAATTATGCTAAAAATGGAGAAATTTATTGGTTTGAAGCGTTTCATTGATTAAATTACCGCAACTGATGAACAAACAGGGAGATGACATGTACGGATTTGTTATTAAATTAATGTTGATTATGTCACTAATAGTAACGCCTCTAATCCTTTCAGGCCAGGAAAGAGTTGACTGGAGCCGCTCCAAAGCAGAAAGCGCTAAATCTGCCGACTTTATACCGGCAATCTTCGGTAATGCAGCAATAGAATCTTTTGAAGGCGCTGAATTTCCGCCGAATGGCTGGAGCAAAATTACCAACCATGGCGGGGCCGGGTGGCAAAGAATTGTCATAGGCTCAGATGTTCCCGGATTTCAAAACGCGCCGGCGGTGGACGGACCACCAGGTGGCGGAGGCGCTGTTGCGATGGCTTCCTGGCGGACCGGGGATGCCGACAGCGTTCTCAGCACCGGACAGCCAACCGACCAGTGGTTAATTACACCCCAGATTCAAAGTGTGCAAGCCGGGGATTCACTAAAATTTTACTTGAAATATTTTCAAAAATTTAGCGATAATTTAGATGTCTGGTTTTCGACTGCAGTCGATACGATTGCTTTTACCACTGCGGATACCACCGACACCCTGGTTACAACTCTTGTTTTTAAGGACTCAAGCAGCAGCAATGAATGGACACAATATAGTTTTGGAATAACAGACTATGTGGATTCCGGCTCAGATATTTTTATCGCTTTTCGGGAGCATGTGCAGGATAATGCGATTGAGGGGGATGCCTTGTTTTTGGACCTGGTGGACGTAGCCGGTTTGATCACGAGTGTATCCGAGAGTCCCGAATTCCCGTCTGAATTTGTCCTCAAGCAGAATTACCCGAATCCGTTTAATCCTTCCACGCGACTTTCTTTTTCACTGCCGCAAAGTTCAAAGGTCACCTTAACGGTTCATAATCTACTGGGCCAGGTGGTGGCAACTTTGCTCGATGAAGTTTCTTATTCTTCCGGCAGCTATGACGTACAGTTTGATGCTGCAAATTTACCCAACGGAATTTATTTTTATAAAATTGCCGCGGGCAGCTTTAGGGAAGTTAAGAAGATGACTTTGCTGAAGTAAGATTCATTAATTACACAAATAGTGGAAAGCCGCTTTCAATAAGTGAGAGTGGCTTTTTCTTTTTTAAGTATAAAGCTATTTAACCGCCAAACCGCGCGGAAACTTCGGCTTTAGAAAATTGGGGGTGCGGTTTTGTCCAAGTTGAAATGAATGTTAGGCATACGCTCCCATGCATTTCTCAGTGGTGCCAAGGTTGTGAATCACTGTCTTTTTGGTATGATGCAATACGTGATGCTTTTCTCTAGCTTTATCAGTCAAAACACCGCAGATATGATAATCACCTTGGGAATTTGCAAATTTAAGTGATTGCAAATGCCCGTAATGGAATAAGTCTACAATCAGTGTACTATAAACAACTTTACTTATTTTTTCTTTTTTCTTCATTTTAATTATTCTTAAACCATTCAATAGTTTTTGTAAGACCTTCTCTCAATCCCACTTTAGACTCCCATCCAAGTTCTCTCTTTGCCTTGCTTATATCAGGACATCTAACATGAGGATCATCTATAGGCAATTTTTTGAATATGATATTACTCTTACTTTTTGTTAATTTTTTTATAAGTTCTGCAATCTCTTTTATTGTATGCTCATCAGGATTTCCTAAATTTACAGGGTCATTTATATTAGACATCATTAAATTATAGATTCCATTTATTAAATCCTCAATGTAGCAGAAGCTTCTTGTCTGTTTTCCATCCCCATAAACAGTAATGGGCTTATTGTTCAATGCCTGATTTATAAAATTTGGAACCGCTCTTCCGTCATTTTTTCTCATCCTCGGGCCATAAGTGTTAAAGATCCTAGCTATTCTAACATCAATTTTATGTATCCTATGATAAGCCATGACAAGCGCTTCTGAAAATCTTTTTGCTTCATCATAACAGCCCCTAGGGCCCACAGGATTGACATTGCCCCAATAG
>JADFPY010000308.1 GCA_022562085.1 candidate division KSB1 bacterium
TGCCGTCTTTTTCAATCACCAACCGTGCTTTGTTCAAATTGTCAATGACACCGGTTGCATGCAGCACCTCCGTACAGCTTAAGTAATACGGAACCGACGAGCGAAAATATTGATCATTTTCCCACGGCACCACCGGCCGCACCGCCTCAAGCGCCTCTTCAATGGAGAGTTTTCCCAGGCGCACGACCCGTGCGCCAACCGCGTCCCGGTATTTTTCTTTGGCGGAACGTACATAAACGCCATCCGGGAAAAGATAAACCAGCAATGGAAACCGGTGAAAGCCAATGTTGGGGTCATGATTACGGCGCCAGGGAAGGATGGGCAAATTTGTATGCCCGATGCGAAACATGGCCACCAGACGCGCCAAGCCAACGATGATCTCATGGCGCTCCATTTTTGGAATTTGCGCATGCAGCTCTTCGGCGGCTTGCTCAAATTCTTCCCGGGTGATCACGTGAAAAAGATTTGAGCGTTCCGTGGTGATGAGGTTTTGCAAATAGCGCACATCTTCCTGCCATTTTTGGGCGGTCATGGTGTTTTGGGGGAAACCTTGAGCGCTCAAGGCTAAAATAATTATTGAAAACACAAAAGTGTGAAGCAAAGAATTGCGTTTCATGACAGCTCCTTTTTTGAAGGTTTGTCTCTTTTTCTTGTCATGCCCGAAATTCTTTTAATCGGGCATCCATGTTTCTTTAAAAAACTGGATACCTGCTAGAAACATGCAGGTATGACATAACTGTGTTTTATTACTAATGGATTACTTTTTTAGACTGGATTTTTTCCGAAAAGTTGGCTTTTTTCTCTGTTCTTTGATTTAGAATTCTCTTGCATTTTAAGCAAATTTTGAAGAGTTTGTTTGTGGGTTGAGAAATGTTAGCCACGAAACACGAATTTTGTTTTAATAAAAAATCATCTCTAAATGATCCGTGAAAATCCGTGTTCATCCGTGGCTAAATACCTTATTAAGAAACAAACGGAGATAAAATGGATATTTATGAAGAGTCCACCCAACTGCACAAAAAACTTGGCGGAAAATTAGAAATCACCTCCAAATATAAAATCAAAGATCAACACGATTTATCCATGGTTTACACACCCGGCGTGGCGCAGGCCTGCCGCGATATTGCGGAAGACGAATCCAAAGCCTATGAGTTGACCATCAAAAGAAACACGGTCGCGATCGTTTCGGACGGTTCGGCGGTGCTTGGCCTGGGGAATATCGGGGCCAAAGGGGCCATCCCGGTGATGGAAGGCAAAGCCATGCTCTTCAAAGAATATGCCGACATTGATGCTTTCCCAATTTGCGTGAATACTCAAAATTCCTTTGAGATTATCAACCTGGTGAAAAATATCTCACCGGTTTTTGCCGGCGTGAATCTGGAGGATATCTCCGCACCGCGCTGCTTCGAGATTGAACAATCCTTGCAGGATATCGGCATCCCGGTCTTTCATGATGATCAACATGGTACGGCAATTGTGCTGCTTGCAGCCGTCATCAACTCCTGCAAGTTGACCGGAAAAGATTTGAGGGATTTAAAAATAGTCATCAGTGGTGCGGGTGCTGCCGGAACGGCGATTGCGGAGATTTTGCTCTGTATCGGCCATGATCCGAAAATCTGCGAATCGGTCAAAGAGATTCTAGTCTGTGATTCACGAGGGATTATCTCAGAAACCAGGGCGGACATTGCAGAAAATCAAACCAAATTGAAACTGGCTAAAATTACCAACCGGTCCGCTTCAATGGGGTCTCTTGCAGACGCTATGAAAGAGGCCGATGTTTTTATCGGTGTCAGCAAAGGCAATCTGGTGCAACCGGAAATGGTTAAAAGCATGAATGAAAAGCCCATCATTCTGGCGATGGCCAACCCCATTCCGGAAATCATGCCGGACGCCGCCAAAGCAGCCGGGGCGTTTATTGTCGGCACCGGCCGCAGTGATTTTCCGAATCAAGTGAACAACCTCTTAGCTTTCCCTGGAATATTTCGCGGCGCCATCGATGCCAGAGCTAAAAGAATTAATAACAAAATGAAAATCGAAGCGGCTTATGCCCTGGCCGGTTGCGTGGAGAATCCAACTGTGGATAAAATCTTACCGTCACCGTTGGATAAGTCGGTTGCAAAGAAGGTTGCCAAAGCGGTGAAGAAGGCTTATGAGGAGTAACTATTGGAGCTTCGGGTTTTAAAAAAATATTTAACACTGAAGGACACAGAAAAAAGATCGAAAATTATTGGCAGCTTTACATGCATTATTTAAAGTATTACATTTCACTGGCATTCAGTGTTTTTCGGTGTTAAAATTATTTTACGGCAGATTCAGGTTTCAACGGCTTGCAAACCGGACACGGCTTGTAATTCAATTTAGCCTTTCTTAAAATAATTGGTATTCTATTGCTCCCCATATCACGACAGCTCGCGCGATGATATTTTTCTCCGTTCCTGGCTAAATAAACAAAATAATTTTCGATATCAATATCACCTTTGCCCTGCAGATGGTTCTTTCTTTTAGAATTTACTTTCCTGGCCCAAATTCCTGCCTCTGCCTTTTTTGCTTTTTCCTCCAGGTCTAAAAAAACATTTTGATGGCGGGCGTTTTTCGGATGTACAGAGAACCGGGCGTACCCTTCCTCTATCAGCCGGGCATTTACAAAAATTGAATCAACGTAGGCATAAGCCAAAAGCCGTCCGTAACGATCCTTCATTTCAACATCAAATTCTAATCTGATTGCTTTGCCCTCGACAAGCTGTCTGTTTACCTCCATGGCCTGGAAGTATTTATCTCGCGGAACATGCACTCCGATATAACTGACTTTTGCTCCTGTGGTTAATTCGATTGTGTTACCATCGATGACACGCTTAACTTTCAGGTTATTGACAACAAGAACTTTTTGAGCGCTCCCTTCTCCAGGGATAAATGTTAGTAATGCCATGAGGAAAAGATAGAGAGACAAATTCAGGCAGTTCATGGTGGCCTCCGGGTGGAAATTTCGGATGAATATACGTTCTTGTCGCTTTTTTATGAATACCTGCATTGATTTGGAATTGCACATAAAAAAAGCCCCTCAATTTTCACGAGGGGCTGGTCAAAAAACTATTTATTAGATCGTTGCGATCGACTAAAAGTGTTTTCTTAATTACTTGATCAACAGCATTTTCCGGTGTTGAACAAAATCACCGGCTTGCAACCGGCTGACGTATAATCCGCTTGGCAACTGTTGTGCATGATCATCTTTTGCATCCCAGGTGAAGCTGTGGCTGCCGGCGCTCAATTTTTCTTGAAGCAGTTGACGAATCAACTGGCCTTTCATGTTATAAATGTTCAAAGTAACCTCGGAAGCCACACTTAAATCAAATTTGATCGTTGTCGAGGGATTGAAAGGATTGGGATAGTTTTGTTCCAATAGATCAAAAGCAGGTATTTCACTCGCCACAATTTCCACAGAAGTCAGATCCAGCTGCAGTCTAAAGTCAGAAACCATTTCTGTCCCGTAAGTTATATTTGTCGTTAAAGTATCTGGAAAATAACCTTCGGCCTCGACAATTACCGTAACCGCTTCTGCGGCGCCGGAACTTTCATCGGCCAGGTAGCGAAAGGTGTAGCGGCCGCCGCCAGGGACGAATTGCTCAAATCCTCTTTCAGTGGATTTGACCGTGATATTTTCTATGGGTTGATCTGTCATATCATCCAGCACATGGCCGGAGAGTACAGCCACGGGAAAGATTCGGGTGATACTTGTGTTCAAGGTCATGCGGCCATCGACTGAGCGCTCAAAATAATCTTCCCAGGTTCTGCGGAAGTTTGCGATCTTATCCAGTTCGTTTTGTGATGGGGTTGTTCCATTTTGGATGACAAGTATAAAGGCCTGCCTGAGGTCTTTGGGTGCATCTGCTTCAGCGGGAAGACGCGGCCCTTCGGCAGCGATGATATCGCCAATCGTTACATTAACAGCCGCTCCTTGAGCAAATGTATTAATAACTGGTGTTCCCTGGGCGCGGGCGGTGGAGTCGTTATTAGCAGAGCTGCTGACAAAAAATCTCGGACTGACCTCTTCCG
The DNA here is from genome assembly GCA_022562085.1 of candidate division KSB1 bacterium. Taxonomy (NCBI): domain Bacteria; kingdom Pseudomonadati; species Candidatus Zhuqueibacterota bacterium. Next base: position 4,051 of record JADFPY010000308.1, read on the forward strand.
GTGTTCTTAACCCCATGATGTATTCGTCGATTTCGCTAAAAAAATCGATCCGGGTGGGAGTTGTGTAATTGTTTCCGAAACTCAATTGCCAGTTTCCGCCTTCCAGGGATGAGTGATCGGAGTCAAAATAATAACTCCAGTGAGCATTTGAACGGCCAAGGATTAAATTACTGGTGTCGCCATTTGTATCGATGAAATTGACAAATGCACCCCAGCGGTGTCCGGCTTCCTGACCCATCAAAGTCAAGAAGTTATTTCCATCCGAAAAAAAACGATTTTCAGGATCAGTTGGCCAGACACTTAGTTGGTTCATATTACACCGGCTCTCAAGGACTCCATTGCTGCCAAAAAAAGAGCTGAAATCAAACGTGCCGATACCAATTCCTTCGACAACATTTTTTATATTAAACTCGTTGGCAAACCCAAACATAGTCTGAGTGAAATTAGTAAAGAAAATAATCTGAAAAAAACTGTCAGGGTAAGTTTGGTAAAACCTGTTCGTTAAGGCGGTCTCGTTGACAAGCGGGTTTAGAATATTAAAGTATTCTTCAAATATTCCGGCGTCGGCAGGTCCTGTGAAACGGACATCATCGGAAAAGCTGATCATTTCCAGGTTCGGCATGCCACCGGGATGAATACCAAAAGTGATCGGAGTGTTGTTATCGGGATCATTAACGCTTGTAATACCATTGAACGAAACATCGATAGAACCGTCAGTATTTAATGCCAACTGTACTGTATTTATTCTGCTTGTGCCAAACTCCGGGAGTTTGTTCCAGGTGATGGTCAGCTTATCTGCCTCAGATTTTGCGAACACACCCCCGTCAGCTGGCGCACCCGGTTCCGCCGGATTTAAATCCATGAAGTAAGCCGCAATTTTAGGGAGGTTATTAAAAAAGTCATTGTTGTCAAAAAATAAAGGCGGAGGTGTATTAATATCTCCGCCAAAACTAACAATGCCATTTGCATTTACGTGCACATCTGTCCAACTTACACCATAGTAATCAAATGTAAACGGTATGTCAACCGTTGTGTTTGTATCATCTCCTAAATTCAGATTAGTGCCTAGGTCGGCATCAAAAACAAATGTAATATTGGTTACATCGTACCCGCCAAGGGTATTTGGCGCAAAGTGAAAAGTCTGCATATCTGTGTCAAAGAGGTTAACACCGCTTGTCAGAAGAGTGCCGTCGTCTTCAGCCACCCAGACATCATCAAAAACGAAATCAGTTGCCGTTAACTTCCCTCCAGACTTTTGCAGGCTCTTCAATTTAGCCTGGTATTGGTAGTGACGCCACAAAATTTCCTTTTCCGAGCCTTTGTAAGTGCCACATACAAATTCATTTGATGAGGCTGAGAGTTCGCTGCGGATTTTAGGTTTAATTGGGTTGCCCTTTGCTTTAATAACTGCGGCGGAAAACAAGATTACTAAAGAACAAATGGCAAGCTGTGTTAACGTGTGTCTAAGACGCATACTTTCATCCATTGTTTAGATAATTCACAAACCTGC
>JADFPY010000309.1 GCA_022562085.1 candidate division KSB1 bacterium
ATTTCTCACTTCACAACCGTTCTAATCAACAGGATTTAGCCACGGATGAACACTGATTCATAGATCCAAATAGAGCAACACGGTCAGTTATCAAACTCAACATATAGGTATCCGTGTCCAATCCGTGTGAATCAGTGGCTCAATTTTGTTTTTAAAGAAATTAAGACTCATTTCTAAAGTGAGAAATGTCAGTTAAATAAAAAAGCGGCGTTTCTGAATCGCTCTTGCCAGGGGGATGGCAATTATTAAGGAGACAATAAGGGAGCTGATTAAAATAAAACTTTCTGCAGGCGTCGAAAATCCAAGAGTCGAGGCCACTGCTTTTGCAATATTCATAATTCCTAATATAAGCGTCACGACAACCACAGCGCTCATGATGGTGTTTAAAAAGAAGCTGTTTAAACCCCTCTCACCCATCAAGTTGCGATCGTTGACCACCAGAATTAGAAAAACCGCCACGAAAGGCAGCACAACCCCGTTTAGCGCCTGAGCCAAAATAATCGCCGGAATTGGCTGGACATCTGCCAGCCCAAACCCGACGCCGACCAGCAGCACACCCATCCAGATGCTTCGATAGCGCCAACTCCGAACGTGCCAGTGGTTTTCATCTGCTTTTTCAAACAAGCTTCTGGCAGTCATGGCGGCTGCCAGCGGTGCGGTCACCGCCGAAGACATTCCTGCTGCAAAAAGCCCAAAAGCAAAGAAAGGACCGCCCCATGGCCCGAGACGTCCCGAGAGTGTGGCCGCGAGGGCCTCAAACGAAAAAGTTGTTTCGATGGCGGCCCCTACCACCAAAATTCCCATTGAAATAAGTCCGCCAAGTAAAATGGCGACGCTTAATCCAAAGCGCAGTTCAGGAAGAGTGTGCCCTTTTGCGAGGCCCGATCCTAAAAAAAGATTATACGGTACAACGGTTGTGCCAATCAGGCCAAGCACCAAAAGACCCGAACCCCGGGGAAGACTTGGAATCAGGGTTCCGCTTAAAAGTCCGGCCAAAGGAGGTTTGAGTAAAAATGCGGTCACCAGAAAAACCAGCCCCATAAAAGCCACGACAATACTCAATACATAAGCAACCGTTCTGGGCGAGCCAAGCCAAAGCAGCACCCCGGCGATTCCGCCCACCAGCAAAGTTAACAGTTTTGCGGAAAAGCCGGTCCCGAGAACTGCGCCGGTGACGCCGCCTAAAATGTTTCCGGTTTGATAGGCCGCACAACCAAAAACAATGGCGCCCAAAACCATGACCAGCACCGAAAAACCCTTTAGGCCGCCTTGAAACTGTTGGCGGATGGCTTCACCTAAACTGAGCCCGGAAACAACGGTCACCCTCGCACTTGCCTCCTGGAGAACTAAACAGGCAATCGTTGAAAAAAGCAATGCCCAAAGCAGATCATATCCAAATCGCGCGCCCGATGAGGCGGCAGTGGTTACGGTTCCAGGTCCAATAAAAGCCGCCGTAATAATTGACCAAAAAAGGATGCTAAGAAAACGTTTCATCATCAAAAAGCGATAAATATGTTAATGTATTAAATCTTCCGAAGTGAGATGTGAGACGAAAAACGTGAAACATGAAAATCTAAACCATGAACCAAAATCCGTTTCACGTCTCACTTTTGACGTTTCACATTTTTCCAAATCCCCCTCCTCCCGGTGTTTTAAGAACAAGCCTATCTCCTGCTTTGACGTCACAGCCATCCACTGCTTTCAGGTGCACAACTTCCCCGGATGCACGATGAAGTTGGGTAGAACCTGGTTTTCCCGGCTTCCCGCCATTTAATCCAAAAGGCCCTTCGTTCCGGTGCTGACTGACAATTGAAAGAGACATGTTTTCCAGAAAAGTGATTTCGCGAATGGCGCCATCGCCGCCGCGCTGTTTTCCTTTACCGCCCGATCCTTTGCGGATGGCAAACTGCTCCAGGCGAACCGGATAGCGGTGCTCGAGAATCTCAGGATCGGTGATGCGAGTGTTGGTCATGTGACTGTGAGTGGCGCTGGCGCCGTCATAAGTCGGTCCGGCGCCGCAGCCGCCGCAAACCGTTTCATAATACCCGAAATCATCGGTGCCAAACAGGGTGTTGTTCATCGTCCCCTGGCTGGCGGCGGATAGGCCGAGGGCCTTGAGCAACGTGTCTACCAATCGCTGGCTGGTTTCAACATTGCCGCCAACCACCGCGGGCGCTTGCTCCGGATCGTCCGGAAAATCTGGATTCAAAATTCCTTTTGGAATTTTTAATTTTACCGGCGCCATGAGTCCTTCGTTGAGGGGTAGGGGTTGGTTGATCAATAAGCGCATAATGTAAATCACCACGCTGTTCACAATTGCCGGAGTGGCGTTGAGATTCCCCGGGTGAACTTCTGAGGATCCGGTAAAATCGATGCATGCGCTGTCTCCGGAAATCTCAATTTTAACGGCCAGAGGAGCGCCATCATCGAGTTTCTCAAGCGCTTCATATTTGCCGTCCGGGAGATCTTTCAGCGCGGCGCGAATTTGCTTTTCAGCGAGTTTTTTTAGCTCGTTCATGTAATGCACCACCAGGTCGTGGCCGTATTCATCTTCTAATGATTTCAGGGCCTGCACCCCGCGATGGTTCGCTGCGACCGCTGCACGCAAATCAGCAATGTTGTCTTCGACTGACCGAGTTGGAAATTTGCCGCTTAGCAGCAGGGAGCGCATCCCCTGCCATTTCGGCTTCCCCGATTTGATTAAATAGATGGGCGGGATGACCACCCCCTCTTCCGCGAGGTTGGTTGCAAACGGCGGCATGGAACCCGGCCTGCTGCCGCCAATCTCAGCATGGTGAGCGCGGCTGGCAACATATCCCAATAACGTTTCTTCTTTTGTATAAACCGGCGTCACCACGGTGATGTCCGGCAAATGTGCGCCACCGCAAGCCGGGTGATTGGTCACGCCAACGTCTCCGGGTCCGAGGGGCAGCGCCTCAACCAGGCTGCGCACACAAAGTCCCAGGGCGCCAAGGTGCACCGGCATGTGCGGCGCGTTGACCACCAGCTCGCCTCCGGCATCGAGCAAAGCGCAGGAGAAATCCAGACGCTCTTTCACATTGGTTGAAATGGCGGTCCGGCGCAGCATCTCGCCCATCTCCTGGGCAATGGCGCGGAAGCGGTTGGTGAACAGTTCAAGTTGGACGACTTCAGGTTTCATTTTTAAAAAGTGTTTGAGTATTCGAGTGTTAAAAGTGTTAGGGTGTTAAAGTTTTCAGGTGCTCAAGGGTTGTTCCAGCGCCTTAAATTTTGCGTGACAATAATTATTTTAACACTTTAAAACCCAAACACGTGAACACTTTTTTTTATTTAACACCTTAAAACGAAAACACTTTCTATTAGAAAGTCAAGGTTTTCCTTGATTAAATTTTAAGGATTTAGGATATTGTTCTACGTTTCCTGCTAAATGTCATTAAGCAAAGGCTATGAAAACGTTTGAAAAAACCAAACTGGTTGCGTTGTTCCAAAAATTGAGGGGTACTCTGTTTTCTAAAAATTTTCTTTATTACATAAGCTGCCTATTCATTTTCTTCCCGAGTTATAACCTTTCTGCCAAACCAAATTCCGATTCTGATATTTACGAGCGCGGCGTGGAGTTGAAAAATTCCGGCGATTGGGAACAGGCGCTGAAAGTTTGGTGGGAGGGGCGCAATGACTTGGAGAGAGACGGTTTGACCGACCCTAGAATCGGCATTGCGTTTATTGAGTTGGCCACAGAAAATTATGCCGGCAACTATTACGGTACCGCATGCGAGATGTACTTTTGGGGCTTGTCGGAAAGCAATGGCGGGGAACATAGATTCGTGATCCAAGAGGAATTCGAGCTCATTGCCCCGCTGTTGGGCGAAAAAGAAGAAAAGGTGTGGCGGGCATCACTGGAACGAAACGAATCCATCGCAAAAAGAATCAAGAGGTTTTGGTTTGAACGCGACCCAACCCCTGCCACTCCCGCCAACGAGAGATTGCTTGAACATTGGGAGCGGATTGCTTTTGCGCGTAAGACCTTCGACAAAAACTCCAGCACGCCATACGGCACAGATGACCGGGGATTAATTCACATTAAATACGGCGAACCGGATTTTAAGAAAATCAGCTCCTTTGGGCGCAGCGGTATAGAGCTGTTTCGTTGGATTGAAAGTCCATCGGCACGGTCTGATATCCGGGACGTGGATAGAAATCCCGACTATGAGCTCTGGATTTACTACGGAATAGGCGCAAAAGAATCCACCTTCTTTTTGTTTGGCAGAGAAGCCGGCATCGGATCCTTTGGTTTGCGAAACGGTGTGGAAGAATTCATTTCGGAATATGCTTATCTTCGCGGCGCCCGGAATATTTTGCAAATTATGTATTATTCGGAATTGGCCGGGTTGGACCCATTTTTCGAAGACCGTTATTATAAACTTGAAGAGATTTGGTACCGAACGGAAACCAGCCCCAATTATCCCGGAAAAAGGATTTTAAATCTGTTTTTCCACACGAATAAAGCCATTGATCGCACCGCCCCCTCCCATAAATATGCCGCCCCCGATAAAAGCAGCTATCACGATGCGATTTCTCCGATTCAAATTACAGCACAGAGCCTGCGCTTTCTGGACGAACTGAATTCTCCGCGTAACGCGATTATGGTCTTTGCGAATCCGCAGTTCAAAAATTTGGCAGCATCCGAGGATTTCAAAATCCCGGACTATTTGCTCAGACACACTCTGATTATCCGTGATGAAAATCTTAATGAGCAAGACCGGATCACGGATTTTGTCGTTGAAGATCTGGATTATCCATTCACTTTTATTTTGAGTGAAGTCGATTCGAATGCCAGTTTTTCAATTGCCACCGAAGCTTTTGCCAAAAAGGATTTTGTCTCCGAATACGGAGAATTTGCACCGCCGAAAAAAGCCAAGGTGCTGGCAAACGGCTCCGCTTTTTTGGTATCCTCGCCGCTACTCGGTACTGACATGAAAACGCTGGAGCTGAGTGATTTGATTCTTGGCGTCACCATCCCCGAAACGCTGGACGAATCTAAATTCTTGTTTCCGCTGATTCCCGGTCGTAAAATATGGAAAAAGGACAAGCTGAAAATCTACTTGGAAATCTACCACCTCTCTCCTGATGAAGTCGGCGTCTCACACTACTCAATTGATTTCCAAATTGCCGAACTGAAAGAAAAATCGAAAAAGAAGAAAAGCGAAATTACCCTCACATTCGAGTTTGATTCCTTCACAACCACCAGCAAAGAAAATTTTGACGTGGATATTTCCAAACTTTCCCCTGGCAATTATGAGCTTGCCGCCATCGTAACGGATAAAGTCTCCCGGCAGCAGAAAATCAGAAATGCGAATTTTGAGATCTATAACTAGGAGACCGACTGCCGACGATTTCAATAAATTAGATAATTTTTAACAACAAAAGGAGGAGGATGAAATGAAAAAAGGATTGATTTTCGCGACCTTAATTTTGTTTTATGGCTGTGGCGGGTCTGTGCTAGACATTGTAGATGTGAATGCTCCGGACATCAATTGCATCTT
>JADFPY010000310.1 GCA_022562085.1 candidate division KSB1 bacterium
GCGGCCCGGATTTCTGGGACTGTTCCGTGCAGCCATTCTTGCAATCGGCGTGGAACCCGCCTGACTGGAGAGCGCCTTGTGGGAGCCGCGCAGCCAAATTGCGAAAAATGCCAGACCCGAAACCAGCAACAGGGTGCCGATTCCGAAGAACAACCCGGCTGCGGCAGATTCGAGCGAAAATGTAACGACCGTTAAAACACCGGCCAGAATTAAAGCACTTATTGCCGTGACCTTTGCTTTTCGACTCGCCCGGACTTGTTTTAAAATAGTTGTGACTCCGGCGAGCAAAGCGGGCGGTGGTATTTTACTCAGTTTTCTCAATCCGATCCAGATCGAAAGGAAAACAATCAGCAGCGAACTGCCAAAGCCAATTGCCAAACTGGCCGGAGTGATATGCAAAAACAAAAATGGTGACCCGACCGCTGCCAGCCACCAGGTTCTCAAGCCGGTCATCAGCAGCCAGGTATAAAACAGGGCGCCGCCGGTTCCGAGCAGCGCGCCGATCACTGCAAGCACGGCGCCTTCGGACATAAATTGCCGGCGAACCCTGCGCAGCGGAAAGCCGACTGCCAGCAGCATGCCGATTTCCCGTCCCCTTTGCTCCACCCCAAGCCGAAAGAGCAAGCCGACTAAAAGCGCTGCTGAAATAATCAGAAAGAAACTGAATCCCACGAACAGACCGCTGAAATCGGTCGCTCCTTTTGACGACGCCAGTCCCTGTGCTTTGACGGGTTGAAAAACGAAATCAAATTGCTCGGGAGTAACATTCGCCAAAAACTCATTGGCGAAGAGCTCTTCAACATCCGCGGTCTCGGATTCCGGGTTGACAGCAAAACGCAAAGAGGTGACATGCCCAAAACGGCTGCCCCACAATTTTCGGCCGGTTTCCTCGGAAACAAATGCTTTGGGCGTGCCGCGGTATTTATCCCAATAGTCTTCATCTTTGGGTCGGATTAAGTTGAGATCAACCGGGAAAGGCGGGTCCCAATCAGCCATGTTGTCGGCATCGGCGATTCCGGGAAAATCCGGGGTTAAGGTTTTGTCTATCGCCAGACCGGCCATAGCGACAACACCTTTCACATGAAAGGCTGCATGCTTGGTAAATAAATTATCACGCGGTCCGACGCCGAAATATTCCATCGTAATTGAATCGCCGGCGCTTACTCGCAGATCGCTTGCGGCCCAGTCGTTTAGCAAAATCTCATTGTCAGCGAGCTTTGGGGCCGGCTTGCCATTTTTAAGAAGTAGATTGCCGAACCCATCAACGACCGGAATCGGCAAAGCAGCTACAGTCGAGTACGGCAGAAGACGTCCTTTCGCTTCCATCTTATTGGCAAGATATGTGTAAACAGGCAAAGCCGGTAGGTTCAGCTTAGCGGCGGCTGACTTTGATGCGGCAGCGATTTGGGGAGATAAAATCGATTCGCTGCTTTCCAGAGCAAATCCCCTTTCCAGCTCGATGAATTTGAGTCCGAAGTCTTCAAAGCTTAAAGAAGCCGCAAGTACCTGTTGTAAAAAATCGAATGAATCATTTGCTTCGGGCGCGTCTTGTTGTGAAACCAGAATTGCGTTGACCTTATTTTTTTGGCCCAATGTTCTCTGCAAAACCGGCAGTGAGACATAGGCATTCAGCGGCAAGTTTTGATTCGCCTGCAAACTGAATCTGCCTAATCCTTCATCCGGAATAATTCTAGTCAAGCTCATCCTTGTTGTTTCAATCACATCTTCCGTGCTCTTTCTGCCCAGCAAAGAACTGCGTGCGATGTCACTCGGCTTTTCAAATGACAGGAGAATTTGGTCGCCGACTTCAGCCTTGAGCTGGTTTTGCAGTGATTGATTAATGATAATGGCAGGAAAAACCTGACCGGGTTTTTTTCTCAGGGAAGCGGATTCATCCGTCTCGAAAAAGGAAAAAAATTGCTCATCAACGGCAACAATGTTGATATTCGAAGCGCGGGTTTTTGAAGTTGAGTGAATTGCAGTGCCATTACTCAGAATGGCCGATGCGATGGTTTCGAATTGGTTTTTAAAATCTTTCGATGTGGCTAAATCGACCAGCAGGTCTTCCCGAAAGTATTTGTGCGTCACCAGCGCATAGTCGATTTTACCAAGCCGGTCGAGAGTTAAATCGCGCAAACTTCCGCGCACGGAATCCCCGACCAGAAGCGCGCCGGTCAAAACCGCAGTGGCCACTGCAGCTCCAAGAACCACGGCAAGGTTAATTCGCCAAAAATGGCTTAAGGGGGTGAGAATAGACATCGAGTATTGTTTTCCTGTGGCTTTCATATTGATTAAGGTAAAGAGGATTCAACACGAATGAACTAATATTGAAAAAATGAAAAACTTATTTCCCACCGAAATGCGCCGAACGCACCGAAATTCACCGAACTAGTAGTTATGATTTAGGACTGAAGTGCATTTTGCAGTCATTTTCAAGAATACAAAAATATCATACTTTCGGCGAACCTCGGCGACTTCGGTGTGATTCGGTGGGAAATTATATCTTTTGAAAATTTTTGTCCATCGAACAACTATTTGTATTATTGAAGTACTAAACTTCGACGCATTTACCCTCCTGCAATTCGAAACGCCGTTCGAATCGATTGGCAAGCTCGGGGTTGTGAGTCACGATAATCAGAATATTTTTTTCATCTCTATGAAGCTCGAAAAAAAGGTCGGCTACGGAGGCAGCGATTTTCCGGTCGAGGTTGCCGGTGGGTTCATCGCAAAGTAAAATATTGGGACTGTTGATCATCGCGCGGGCAATAGCCACACGCTGGCGTTCGCCTCCCGAGAGTTCAGCAGGCCGGTGCGTGATGCGGTCGGAAAGACCGACTTTCTCCAATAATTTTTTGGCGCGGTCTCGTTTATCTTCACCATTATTTTTAAAAGCCAGAGTCGGAATCAAAACATTTTCCAAAACCGAATACTGCGGCAAAAGGTGGTGGTCCTGAAATACAAAGCCTATTTTCTGATTGCGAAATTTGGCCAACTCCGTTTCAGAAAAAGAGCTTATATCCTGATTGTTGATTTCAATTTTGCCGGAAGTCGGGGAATCCAAAGTTCCGATTAAGTGCAGGAGAGTACTTTTGCCGCTGCCCGATGGGCCGGTCACCGCAAGCGCCTCGCCGCCTTTCATTTCAAAGGAAACGCCTTCGAGGACTTTGACCGGGCGTTCGGCAGTGCCGAAGTTTTTGTGAACGTCTTTTACGTTGAGTGAGTTTGAGTTGTGTGCCATATTATTTTGAGAACCTCCAAACGCTTTGAACGGTATCTCGCATCACTACAAGCGTACCATTCCATTCATCTTCACTGAATTCGTTGAATGCTTTCATGATTCTTTGATGAATTTTATTTTGATTTGGTTTACGAAGACGAATAATAAGAATACCTTGGTGGAATTCATTTCGATGTTGAGTAAAGCCTTTATCGGTTGTTATAAGAAGCCGGCTTTCATGCAGCGTTAATTGCCATAGTTTTTCGTCAACAAATCCTTCCTTTGGAGTACCCCGAATATCGAGCACATTATGACCCAACTTTTGTAAGGCTTCAACAGTAATGGCCGGAATATTCTCATCAACAAGTATCTTCATCTGTTAAAGTTCAATCGGCGTCACTTGTTCCTCCGCTAACGTTGCGGCATAATCAAGGCAGGCAAAAATATCCTTGCGGTCAATTGTCGGATACGCTTTGAGAAGATCATCAATTGTATCCCCGTTGGCCAACATACTTACAATCTGATGTACAGGAATGCGCTTGCCTTTAATACAAGCTTGTCCGTGACAGACTTCCGGATCAATTGAAATTCGTTCGTGCATTAGTTCCCTTAGATTATTGAACAATTTAAGTTGTTATCGTAACATTTCCAAACAAAAACTTCGAGAACGAAAAGCTGATAAGCGAATTTATTCCGTGCTCCTTGATTATACTTGACATTTTTAACAAATTCCATTAATTTTCTTATTATTATAAAGTTGGTATCCAATATGTTGAGCAGATTAGACAAAGCAACGATTATTAACTGTGCAAAAAAATACAACACAGGAGCTATTTATCTTTTTGGCTCTTCACTTGACAGACGTTCAGAAGCCAATGATATCGATCTGGCTGTTGAGTCAATTGAACCAAAATATTTTTTTAAGTTCCATGGTGAACTCCTCCGCTTGTTATCCAAACCCGTCGACCTGGTCGATCTTTCCCAAAGAAGCCTTTTTAACAAACTAGTCAAAGAAAAAGGCGTAAAGATTTATGGATAATCTCCTGCAAGAGATTGCTGCCGAAAAAGAAAATATTGAACGTACACTAAAAGCACTCGACGACACATTGCAGCGACCTGCCAGAGAGTTTGTGGAGCTTGCAGCTATCGCTACTTGTCTGCACAACGCCTATAACGGCATCGAGAATTTGCTCAAACGCACCTTGAAGTACCTGAAAATCACCTTACCCCACTCGGATACTTCTCATAAAGACCTGTTAGGGACTGCCGTGGCGCAGGGAATCATTTCACAAAAACTTGAGGAAAGCCTTGATGAATACCGAGCCTTTAGACATTTTTTTGTACATGGTTACGGTATCCTGTTACAAGAAGCACCTCTCCAGCCCTTGGCAGAAAATCTTTTCGGAGTTTGGAAGCATTTTGAAACTGAATTGAATGCCTTTATCGAATCACTGAGAAACTCCTGAAAGTCTTTAATCATAAAAATTTCTACGACCCCGGTGCTTCCTCAATCTTATCTGCAATAAAATCCGGAATCGGAATTGCTTTAATCTTTTCGCCGGGATTGCAGATACAGCAGGCTGAAGACATCTGCCCGCGGGCAATGAGCTCGCCTCCTCTGGTAAATAAGAACCGGTAAGTCATGGATTTATTCCCTTTGCGAGTAACTGTCAGGTGGATGTTTACTTCATCTTCAAATTTAAGTGGATTCAAATACTCGCAGGAAGCAGACAATCTCGGCCAGCCGATTTTGTTACCTTCCAAATCTATGCAAACGCTCGTTCCAAGGGAGTTGAGGAACTGGTGTTCGGTTGTTTCCATAAAGATAAAGAAACGGGCAAAGTGACAAATCCCTGCCAAATCGGTGTCAGCGAATTCGATTTTGCGTTTTGTTTTATATTCGTAAGCCATATTTTGAAATCTATTAACTTGAATAATTCATGAACCACAGAGACACAAAGGCACAGAGGTTTGATTATATTGGAGATATGTCAGCATAATCAATTTCGATTTCAAAATTTTTTTTGAAATGCACTCTCTATAAATCTCTTATTTTCTCTGTGTCCCTTCGCTTACGTGCAGGGCAGGCTTAGTGCCTCTGTGGTGAATTTTTGTGAATAATGCGGGTTAATGAACATTTTCGCTATGAACAATTTCAGCAGTTTTTGGCGGCGGCGCCGGACCCGGCTTGTAAAGCGTCACCAGACACCCGCCCAGGGCAGCTAATAATATCCCGGCAACAAACTGCCAGCGCAAATTGCCAAACCCTCCGGCCGGGGGA
>JADFPY010000311.1 GCA_022562085.1 candidate division KSB1 bacterium
CTGCAATTGCTGAGATTGTCACTTCATTCACAGCCTCAACTTTCACAGCCTCTTCAGGGCCAAACCGGTACTGCTTACCCACTTTGGCACGGGCGGATTTCCAGGCACGAAACGTCAGCGTGATCGAACCGTTGCGGATTCCTTCATGAAATTTTGTTTTGAAAAGCATTTGAGGTTAAAATATGAGGTTGGCGCGTGAACTCAGGGTTTCAAAATCAGTTTGCCAAACTGCTCCCGGTTCATCAATCTCTGCTGCGCTTTTGCGGCCTTTTTAAAGGAATCATCACTTTACCTTAGTGATAATTTCCAAATCCTTCACAGACTTAAAATCAACAGGATTATGAGTTATCAATGGGAGGTCATATTGACAAGCAGTGGCAGCAATCCATGCATCTTGAGGAGAAATCGGCTGGCCCATTTTGCGGCGATTGGCTCTTATCTGCCCCCATAAACGGCATGTGTTAATATCGAAAGGAAAAATGAGATATTTACGAAGCTCTTGCTCCATTTTTTGAATTCGATTGTCGCTCCAATTTCGGATAGCAGCCCATTGAAAAAGCTCGGCAACAGTCATGAACGTAAGTCCGAGTATTTTACCCTTTAAATGCGTTTCATAAGAGTTGGCTCTGCTGTCTTTCTTGAAGATAAAAGAGACGATATTGGTGTCCAGTAAAACGATGTCCATTATTCACTCGACCGATCGTCATGCCGCTGAGTAAGGATGAAATCATTGAACTCATCTACTGATTCTTCCTGCGGCCAAAAGTCGCCGCCTATTTCCGAAATACTGGTTGCCACTTGAACCTGTTGTTCACTTAATAATTGTTCTATTGTTTTAGAATTCCAGAAATTATTATTTATTTTTAGCTGTGTAGATTTGCTTTGGATAGGTTTAGAAATTGCCGATAACAACTCCTTTTGTTCCGTCGCGGACAACTGTTGTATTTCATTGATGATATTTTGCAATTGTGGACTCAATTCTACCACCTCCAATGTAATTGTGTTCGGATATTTTTCTATCTAAAACATAAGAATCAAATCCCATTTTTGCAAGCGTAAAGTCGACAATAAGGTTGTCATTTTAATCCCTCAGCACTCTTATTTTCTCCAATACAGCTTTCAGTTCTTCGGTGGTGTCATGTTTCCAGACTCAACATCAGCAAGTCCTTTAGTAATAGAATCAATGAACTTTTTTTTGTGAATAGAATTCTCTTTCTTTGGCATAATATTTCGTTGCAGTTTATATATAATATACGAATTACGGCTTCAAAATCAGTTTGCCAAACTGCTCCCGGTTCATCAATCTCTGCTGTGCTTTTGCCGCGTCTTGCAAAGGAAATGAAGTGTCGATGACCGGTTTCAGCTTTTCCGGAAAAAAATGCAGCGCTCTTTTTAACCCTTCCTTTCTGCCCATGAAGTTGCCGAATATTTTGAGCGCTTTAGAAAAAATGTAGCGCAAGTCTGTAGTCGGGTCGTAGCCTGTTGTAGCGCCGCAGGTCACCAAACGGCCGCCTTTTTTCAAGGCTTTGATGCTGTTCTCCCATGTCGATTTGCCTACGTGCTCAAAAACGATATCCACACCTCTTTTATTTGTCAGCCGTTTGACTTCCTCCAGAAAGTCTTTGTCAGCGTAGTTGATCAGTTCGTCTGCACCCAGCTCGCCGGCTTTTTGCAATTTTTCGTCTGTGCTGGCGGTTGCGATCACCCGCGCTCCAAAGAGCCTGGCGATTTGAATGGCTGCGCTGCCGACCCCGCTTCCTGCTGCCAATATCAGGATATCCTCACCCGGCTGTACTTTAACCTGCTCCACCAGCATATGCCAGGCCGTTAAAAAAACCAAGGGAATTGCTGCCGCTTCCTCAAAAGATAATCCGTCCGGAATCAAAAAGGCATTTTCGGCAGGCGCTTTGACATATTCCGCAAAGGTTCCCTGGGTGGTCTCTCCCAGAATCTGGTAGTCGCGGCAAAGGTTGTCGTCGCCATTGAGACAGTCATGACAGGCTCCGCACCCCCAGCCGGGGGCCAGCAAGACTTTATCCCCAACTTTGACATTGTTAACCACATCGCCAACCGCAGTCACTACACCGGCTGCATCTGAGCCTAAAATATGTGGCATTTTCAGTTTAAATGCAGGCAGCCCGCCTCGAACCCACAAGTCGAGGTGATTTAGAGCTGCGGCTTTGACTTCAACCAAAACTTCATCCGCAGCGATATTCGGTACAGGCATCTCTTCAAAGCACAGTTTATCAATGCCGCCGTGCTCATGAATCACGACAGCATTCATCATTTCTTTCATTCTTTGTTCGGGAGATAATTAATTTGGCTCTGTGTCGATCTGTGTGAGTAAACAAGAAATGTTCAGGCCACGGATGGAACACGGATTTCTAAAAGCCGGAAAGACAAGACAATTTTGGTCAGACAGAACATTATTAATTCATTGAAAAGAAGAACAGACAAAAACAGGTTTGACAAATGTTGTTTTTTGCAGATTCCATTACATTTGCTGTCAGTCAATTTCAAGATTCATTTCTCAGGTTTTACAGTGCAGTTTCCGACGGGTTGAGAATAATGCGGGTTAAATGTGCTTTCAAACCAAAACAATCATTTTGTCTCTAATTATTTTGTCCTTTGTTTTTTAAGAATCTGCTTCATACTTAAGGCATTCATCCGTGAAAATCTGTGTTCACCCCGTTAGATTGAATATCATCTAAACAGAAAACCTTTAGAAGCTCTTATCTTACGGGGTGAATCCGTGGCTATTCGTTTTTTAGTGACCGCTTCCAATCAACATAGAACCACTAATTTGAATCGGCGGACAACTCAGTCAGTAGTCGTTTAAGATAAACGCCCACCATGGCTTTGCGGTATTGCGGCGAAAAATGCACGTTACGGTATGGCTGCACTTGCTCCATCACCTCATTGCTGATATTTTCGATTAACTGGGGGGTCAACTGATCGCCTTTGAATGGGTCGGTAATTTCATCATAAATAAACGGCGTGGTTCCGGTGCCGGTGACCGCGATTTTCAATTCGTCGATTGTTTGTTCGGTCAAACGCAGTGCAACGGCGGTTCCCAGCACAGGATAATCCATTGAATCGCGAATTCTTAATTTGCGATAAGCAGTTTTAAGCTGTTGAGATTTTTTGGGAAGCGAAATTTGGGTTAGGATTTCCTCGGGCAATTTTAGATTGCGGGTGATACCGTCGTGGGTGAAAAATTTTGTTGAATGCACAATTCGCTCGCCTTCGGGACCCGCCAAATGGAAAGAAGCATCGAGAACCATAAAAACAGGCGCCAGATCACCGGAATAAGTTGCGTAGCAGATCTCCTTTTGGGGAATGACCAAACAATCATCACCGTCTGCCTTCAGGCAAAAGCCTTTGGATTCACGCCATAAGAAGGACTGATTGAAAAACCAGCAGCGGGTATCCAGCAAAATGTTCCCGCCAACTGTAGCCGATTCCCGCAACAAAGGTGTTGCGATAACATGTGCGGCCTGTGAAAGGGCTGGAAAATTTTTGTTGATTGTTTGATTCTTTTCGATCTCAACCAAGGTTACCATGGAGCCGATTTTTTCATCTGAAACCTCGAACAGCTCTTTGATTCCCGACAAACTTATCACATGCTTTCGATTGCTTAACCGGTTCTTATAATTCGGCAGAACATCTGTGCCTCCTGCGATAAAATCAAAATCGCCATCACTTTTCCGGGCGATGGTTTGCGCTTCATCTAAAGTGGCAGGCTGGTGATATTTGAATTGTGGTAAAATCATCGACTTAGTTATTTTTATTCGTGATTCCTTTAGGCGCAATCGACATTATTTTGTCGATTATAGCGTCATCCTTGGGTAAAATATCAACTCCCGGCAGCCGTGGAACCAGAATGGCCCAATTAGGGTCTTTAGTAAAAATCTCTTTGAAAATTGGTAATGAATCGTCAACTCTCTCTGCATTAACCAAAGAAACCGCATGCCAGAACTTCATTTCCAGATTCTCAGGGAATAACGCTTGCGCGGCTCCGTACTCCTTGAGCGCAGCTTCAACATCGTTATGTTCGATAGCCAAATCACCTTTGTTCATATGATCATAAGCCCGGTGTAGCTTGACAAGGCGTTTAAGCTCCTTAATTGGAGTAAGATGATCTTCAATACGCAGCTCCATCACCCTGTCTTCCCACGGCTTGCCGGTGGATTCGCCTTTCACAATCAAAATAGCCGCGGATTGCTTCCCGCGAATGTCCCCACCTACGTTTTGTGCCGCCTCTAAAGCAGCCAGCATTTTATCGGCAAGGTCACCCTCTGCTTTTTCATAAGCCTGTTTCATGGCCGGCCAGACCTTTTTGTTAAGCATCAGATTTGCTTGCACCGAAAAATTATCGCCAACGATATGCCCGGCGTCCGGAATGCATTTTTCTCCGGTATGTGCGGCAACATTTCCTTGGGCGTCAATCATCGCTACCTGCCTGATTTCAGGGCTCGAATCTGCAATCTTAAGCGCTTCCAAAGTTTGGGTCGCGCTGCGTCCGGCACGCATCAAGTCAAGGCCTAATTTTCCATAGGTAACATCAACCAGTGACTGAGTCGCCACTGCGCCAACGCCGGCTTCTGCCCAGGTCACTAGCGATCCAACTGAAAACCAGTGAGATTGCACGGCCACGCCCATTTGGCCCGTTTCAGGATCTCGGGCGACGATTGAGTAGGTGTGAACAGGGCGGTAGGCTTTTTTCCTGGAAATATTTGGTTGCTGTGCTCTTACTTGAGAAAAAATGATGAAGGTTAAAGCGAACAGCAGTACTATTTTGCATTTATTCATAATATCCTTTCCCCTTCTCCAGTAGTCTTTTCGTTATGTTTATGCAAATGCTTTTGCACGTGCTGCTCCCGCCGTCATTTGCCTCTGCACCGCCTTCCACAATTTATCCGGCGTAATTGGCAGGGAATACATTCGAACACCAACCGCATCATAAATGGCATTTGCAACGGCTGGTAAAATTGGCAGCAATGGTCCTTCCCCGGCTTCTTTTGCACCAAACGGTCCTTCCGGGTCGTTGCTCTCGACGATAATGACATCCACTTCCGGCATTTGCATTGGGGTTAAAGTACGGTAGTCGAGAAAATTGGGTCCTTGAATCGCACCCTTGAGATAGGGCATTTCCTCGCAAAGCACCTGTCCCAATCCCATGTGAATACACCCTTCAATTTGTCCCTCCACCGCTAAGGGGTTGAGAGCTTTGCCGCAGTCGTGGGCAGCCCAGACTTTATTGACGCGAATTTCGCAGGTATCGGGATCGACACTGACCTGAGCCACGTAGGCCTGGAAACTATAAGTTGGCGAAAGTCCGGCACGCCACCCTTTGAATTTTCCCTGAGCGCCTATTGGCGGCGGCGACTGATAAATGCCTTTGGCGATAAGGGCACCATTTTTTGCCAAG
>JADFPY010000312.1 GCA_022562085.1 candidate division KSB1 bacterium
TTTGGGTCAAACAACAGCCCATTGGTTTAAGCTTAGCACCGCCGCTGTTCCCGGTGGCGCAATTACGTTAGCTGATCAGGGCAACATCGGCGGTGAGGATATTGCAGCTATGACCACGACCTCGTTTCCCTCGGTTGCGGTGAACAGTGCCGGGGACGCGAAATTCGGCTTTTCAGCTTCTGCTCCGACCATTTTTGCGGGCGCCTACGTCACGGGTCGCGCTGCGGCCGATACGCCTGGCACGGTGCGACCGTCTGAAACCGTGAAAGCTGGGGAAGACGTTTACCACCGAGTCATCGGCACAGAGAACCGCTGGGGTGACTACAGTGGCATCTCACTGGACCCCACGGACGATCGTATTTTCTGGGTATTCAATGAGTTTGCTGATTTAAGCGAATCGAGCGAGTGCGAAAACGACGGCCGCTGGGGCACCGCCTATGCAAGCTGCACTATTGACACTCTTGACGTGAGTACACCGGCCAGCGTCAACCTGCCGCCACCGCCCGGGCAGACCGTGGTTGTTCCCCTGAACCTGAACAATCCCGGCGGCCTTCCCATAGATGACTTTGAATTGACATTTCTCTACCCAACCAGCCTGCTCACATTTCAAAAGACGGACAGCGCTGGCACGCTCACTGACGGTTGGACCACGGCCTCCGGCCAGGAGAACACCCCTGGTGAAATCACCATCACAGGTTCCAATGGAACACCGCTCACCAGCTCCGGGGTTTTGATAAATGTCGTATTTCAGGAGTCAGGTGGTCCGGGTGCAGGCTTGCTGCAGCTTACAGACTTCCTCGATGACATCGCCGCGGCATCAA
Source organism: candidate division KSB1 bacterium (assembly GCA_022562085.1). Classification (NCBI taxonomy): domain Bacteria; kingdom Pseudomonadati; species Candidatus Zhuqueibacterota bacterium. The sequence goes on from JADFPY010000312.1 coordinate 822, forward strand.
CAACCGATGGCATCCTGAATAATGCAGTTCCTGTAGAGCTTGCTTCTTTTTCAGCTCAAGTAGCGGAGAGCTCTGTTAAGTTAATTTGGACAACAACAAGTGAAACCAACAATTTTGGGTTCGATATTGAAAAAAGCGTTGACCGATATAGTTTTTCTAAAATAGCGTTTGTTGCAGGAAAGGGTACGATATCAATCCCACAAAGTTATGTTTTCATTGATAAGAAGGTTGGCCTAGGAACCTTCTATTATCGGCTAAAGCAAATTGATACCGATGGCTCTTTTCAGTATTCAGAGATTTTGAAAGTTGAAACAAATGCACCAAAAAGTTTTGCATTATATCAAAATCATCCCAATCCCTTTAACCCAGAAACCATCATCCGCTATCAGTTCCCGCAGGAATCCGAAGTCGGCTTGACTATTTACAACCTCAAGGGCCAGGAGATACGCACTTTGGTTGATGAGAAGAAACAGGCTGGATTTTACAACATTGCCTGGAATGGCAAAGACAATGCTGGCAGACAAGTTGCCAGTGGCGTGTATATTTACCGGATACAAATAGGAGACTTCACGGGTGTCAAGAAGTTGACGTTGCTACGATAAGGAAAATCTTCCGTATGATTGAATTTCAATGACTTATCGACGGTATAACCAAGCGCATGAACCTGCCAAAAGGGCTCTGGCTCCCTGAGTTAGTTGTGAGGTTTTCAGGAGTCTGGTTCTTCCTCAACGTTAATGTGCACATTCGTCCTTTTGCAGGTTATGCGTAGAAGTTATTTCAAACCTTCATGCTGGCATCAACCCTCATAAGAGCCAGGCATGCCCAAGGAATGTTTAATAATTCCAGCTACTCCTGCAAAATATCCTTCAAGATCTTTACCGCCCTTTTATCTCCGGATTTCCCCAGATAATAAATCGCTCGTTTTCTCACCTCCGAGTCGAGATCATTTTTCGCTATGTTACCGAGCACATCAATTGCTTCCGGATTGTCAATTCGGGCCAAATACTGAACCAATTTTTTCCTGATTTTGGGATTCTTTTCTTTTTCAAGTGAGTTCTTTAACACCGGCAAAGCTTTCTTTTCGTCCATTTCAAATAAAGAACGGAGACTCTCAAGCTTGAGTTGTTCCTCTTCAGTAAACCGGCCGCCACGCTGGAACTGTTCAAAATGTTGAAACATCTCAAAAGCTTCGACTCCTTGAATAGCTTCCAGACCTTCTAAAGCTTCTAAACCCTCGAGTCCCCGCAAACCTTCTGCTAATCCCATCAAACCCTCTTCCAAGCCTTGCAGTCCTTCTTCTAATCCATGCAGGTCCAATTCCTGCAAACCGAGCTCTAAGCCTTCGAGGTTGATTTCCAGATTTTCCAGACCGCCAGATAACCCTTCAAGGCCCTGAAGCCCCTCTAAACCCTGTAAGCTTTCTAAACCTTGCAGGCCTTCTAACCCTTCCAAATTGATCTTGATTTTGGACTCAACCTGCTTTTCGATCTTCTCTTTGGCAGTTTGGGCAAAAGCGCTCGAAACACCAATTAGCATAAGAATACAAAAAACAAAGAGAACTTTCCTCTCAAATAAAGCCTTCATTTTCGACCTCCAATTACCTGGTTAAAATATCTTTAAAAAAAGCGACTGTGCGTTCATCGCCCGTTTGCCCCAACCAAAAAATTGCTTTTTTGCGGACTTTGGGATTTGGGTTGTTCCGGGCAATATCCATGAGCATATCGACAGCCTGTTCTTTGTCCTGATGCTGGCTGATAGCAAAAACCGCCTTGGTTTTCAGGTCCGTCTCATCCTCATTTTCCACAATGTCGCCAAGCGCTTCGAGTGTTTTCCTTCCGGCCATTTGGCCCAGCCAGAAGATCGCCTTTTTGCGTACTTCACGATTTTTATCATTCTCGGCGACATCGATAAGAATGGGTACGGCGCGCTCGCTTTTATGTTGGCTGATTGCGAAAACAATTTTTTCTTTAAGCTTACGATGCTGAGTGTTTTTGAGCATCTCTGTTAAAACATCCAAAGTTTCTTCCCGGTCGATCTGCCCCAACCAGAAAACCGCTTTTTCCTGTACTCTAAAATCATCGTCGTTTTTAGCAATCCTGGACAGCTCTGCAACCACTTTCTCACTTTTATGCTGGCTAATCGAGAACACCAGCTTCTCTTTCATCTTTAGATTTTTTTCCTTCTCAAAAAGTTGAACCAGCGCTGCAAAACTTTCTTCCTCTGGAATTTGGCCTAGCCAAAAGACGGCACTTTTTCTAATGTCAAAAGTTTTGTTTGCGGCCGCGGTTTGGGTTAAATAAGAAATCACTTTCGGGTGTTCATGCAGACTCAAAACAAACATAGCCGGTTTGACAACTTTTTTCTGATAGCCATCATTTTTGATAAGGCCAGTCAGATAATTAAAACTTTCATTATTATTTATTTCACCAAACCAATAAACCGGAAAATCATCGAATCTGCTTTTTCTGTAAAGATGGGTTAGTTTAATCTTTCTGATTTCTGAATTTTGGCCGTCAAGCAGAAAGAAAAGGCCCCAATTCGTCCAACTGTGTTTGGCGAATTCTTTTTTCATAACTTCGTACGCTTTTTCAGCTTTCTCGTCTCCGAGCTCGCTGAGGGCGTGCAGGACATGCGCTTTGAGATCATCTTCTTCCTGGAGATAGAAATCTCCGTGTCCACGTGAAATGGTGATATTGTCATCATGAACATAAAACCGATCAAACTCGATGTCCGTTCGCGGCTGGAAGCGATACCCCATCCAGAATTTGTTTTCTTGCGATTCGCTGCGAAAACGTTTTTGCGCAGCGAGGATTTTGTCCTGCAGCTTTCCCGAATTCGTTTCGATGAGTGTCATAAATTCGGGGAGTTCGGGTTTTTCCTGGGAATAGGATTTTCCGATAAAAGACATCATTACTAAGGTGACATTCAAAATAAGCATGCTTTTCCTACTTTTATTTACCATCGAAGACTCCTTCTCTGATTATATGAAGATTTTGATCACTATTTCATTGCCATAAGTTCTTTCTTCCCTTGAGGGTTCTCCTGGAAGAAACAGCCATTCGTTAGTTAACGATCTCGGAATCCCTTTTTAGCAACTCCTCAATTCGGGCCTTTGTATTTTTCTGACCCCTTTTGCCCGCATAACCGACACTGATATGATACACAAATCCATCTCGATCTAATAGAATCTCAGTTGGGAAGGATCCCAGATGAGACGCAAGTTGAGGAATCTTTTGTGCTGGCTCGCTTAAAACGCCTGCATGCAAAATTGTATATTTAATTTTGTTTTTCTTTACATACTTCTTTAAAGTTACGAGCGGATTTCTATCAGATGGCTTTTCAAACGCGATACCGATAATTTCAACCCTCTGACCGCGGTATTTTTCGTAAATTTCGTTCAAGAAGGGCGTCATGGCCCGACAAGGAGCACACCATGTACCCCAAATATCAATCAAAATGATTTTGCTCTTAAACTGTTCGTCCGTTAGAGTAACTATTTTACCTTCCAGATTAGGGAAAGCGATCTCTAGTTTAGTTCTTTCCTCTAAGGGGAAAACTCTGCCAAACGGAGAATTCAAAAATAACAAAAGTATGCTTAGCCAAATCATAAAGTACTTCATTCCGCGACTTATTGATTAATTATCTCCAACAGCGCCTTTTTAGCCTTCGCATCATTTGACTGGCCCAGCCAGAAGATCGCCTTTTTTCTCAACTCGATGTCGTCTTCGCTTTTGGCTACTTTTATCAAAAAATCGACCGACGCTTTTGAACCCATCTGACCGCAAGATGAGAGGATTTTTTTGCGTACTTTTATGCTGGAACTGGAGTCGTAAATCTCAACTAACAGACTCATGTTCTCTGAGCCGCCCCTTTGGCCGAGCCAGAAGATTGCCTTTTCCTGAATTTCAGGATCGGAGCTGTTTTTGGCAAAATCAACCAGAATATCGCTGGCGCGACTGCCGCCTATTTGACTCACAGAGAATACGACCTTCTCCTTGGCTTTACGATTTTTGATGGTATTGAATATTTCCAAAAGAGTGTCCAGAGTTTCCGATCCCTGTCGCTGGCCAATCCAGAAAATCGCCTTCTCCTGGGCCTTTTCATCCGAATCATCTTTCGCGATTTGCTCGAGAAGTTTTGTTGCCCGGCCGCCGCCGATTTGACTGAGTGAAAAAATAACTTTCTCCCGCGCTTTTCGATTTTTGGTTATGTTGTAAATCTCCATCAGCAGGTCTACTGTCTGTGAATCACCCTGCTGGCCGAGCCAAAAAATTGCTTTCTCCTGCGACTTTGCATCGGAATCGTCTTTCGCAATTTGCTGCAGAATTTTTGCAGCACGACTGCCGCCGGTCTGGCTGATAGAAAAGATGACCTTTTCCCTGACTTTGCGGTCGGTCTCGTTCTTGAAAATATCCAATAAAATGTCGAGGGTTTCAGCACCGCCGCGCTGACCAATCCAGAAAACCGCATACGCCTGCATTTTCGGGTCTCTATCGGTTTTTGCTATCTTGTGCAAGGTATCAAGCGCTTTGGAACCCCTGACCTGGCCAATCCCGAAAATGCATTTTTTTCGTACTTTCTCA
>JADFPY010000313.1 GCA_022562085.1 candidate division KSB1 bacterium
CGTCCCACCAATTTATGCCAACGATGCCTTCGACAACGCCAATCTCTATTTTTTTGTCATCTAAAAAACTGCCCTGTTCAATGTGCAGCTCGATAAACGCTTTGATAGTCCCTTTTTCCCGAAGCGCTTCCGAAAGTTTATCCGGATTGCCGCCAATTGCTCGAATGCCTTCGCGGATGGTTTTGCCGCTATGGCTTACCACTTGCAGCGCATCCGGCGTCAGCTTGCCGATCATGGCGCGGCTGCCAACCAGACCGCCCTCTTCATCTGAAAAAACTACAACTTCGAGGGGGTGGCGTGTGGTAAAGTTATTTTCATGTAAAACCTGCGCACATTCAATTGAGCCAATCACACCGACATCGCCGTCGTAATTGCCGCCCCCGGGAACCGAATCGATATGAGAGCCAAAAACGATGGGCGGTAAATTTGAATCGAGACCTTCTTTGCGGCCAAGAATATTTCCGGCCGCGTCCGTCCTAACCTTGAGGCCGGCTTCGCGCATCAACGTCATGATGTACTCTCGCCCTTGAATATCCGCCTGGCTGAAAGCAACCCGGCTGACGCCACCTTCGGGGTTTTTCCCGAACTCCGAGAGCTGCAGAATTCGGGTTTTAATTCTCCCGGAATTAACCCTGAGCTTTTTTGCATCGGAAGTCGGGGCGGCGATTAAATGCCCGACAAGAGAAAGTAAAAAAATAAGGCCAAGTGCCCGCATTAGTGTTTTCATAAATTGTCCCTCAATGAGTAAATAAAAGAAGAATCAAATCTAAAAGCATTTTATTCATGGCCGGAGATAGGCCGGGTTTTATAGGGCTCTTCCAAAAGTGCTCGCTCTTCGTCAGAAAGATTTATCTCAACTCCGGCTGCAAGTTCCTTTAACTGCTCGATATTTTTTGTGCCGACGATTGGCGACGTGACTCCATTTTGATGCAGAACCCAGGCAAGTGCGATTTGAATGGGCTTTGCACTTTTGCGTTTTGCTAATTCAGAAACTCGATCAGCGATGGTAAAATCCTGATCATCGAAAGAATACATTTTCCGGGAAAAGTCATCTTTTTTGGCCCGGATTGTTTCGCCGCTGCCCTGCTTGTTTCGATTACCGGCAAAAAATCCGCGAGCCAGTGGGCTCCAGGGAATCAGGCCAATTCCTTCGGCTCGGCACAAAGGAATCATCTCACGTTCCTCTTCCCGGTAAATCAAATTGTAGTGATTTTGCATGCTGACAAAACGCGTCCAGCCATTTAAATCCGCCAGGTACAACGATTGTGCAAACTGCCAGGCGAACATGCTGGAAGCGCCGAGGTAGCGCACTTTGCCCATCTTTACCAAATCGTGCAAAGCTTCAAGTGTCTCTTCGATCGGTGTGTTGGTGTCCCAGCGGTGGATTTGATACAAATCGACGTAATCCGTGCCGAGGCGTTTTAGCGAGGCGTCAATTGCAGAGAAAATGTGTTTGCGCGAAAGTCCGCCCTGGTTGGGCAGATCATTCATCGGGAAATAGACTTTTGTGGCCAGGACAATTTCGTCTCGCCTGGCAAAATCCTTTAGCGCCCGGCCAACGATTTCTTCGCTTACGCCCAGTGAATACATATTTGCAGTGTCAAAGAAATTGATCCCGAGTTCCAGGGCTTTCTTAATCACTTTCCGTGCGTCAGGTTCTTCGATCACCCATTCCCGCCACTTTTTAGAGCCGAAGGTCATGCAGCCCAGGCAAAGGCGGGAGACCTGCAGACCGGATTTCCCTAAGTTTGTGTATTGCAATTGTTGTTTTTTTTTGGTAGAGAGTTTAGAAGTAAGAATAAATACAAAGAAAACTTAAAAATCAAATGGTTTTAATTTTGGGAGTGTGCGGTTAAAAATTGGCTATCCTGTTTTTAGCCTGATTCGGTTTCTCCTTTGTGTCATTCCGGCATGCTTTTAGCCGGAATCCAGTCCTGGATGCCGGCTTAAGAACATACCGGCATGACAAAACAAAAGACCAGTATTTTAAAAGAGGAATTTCAAAGAAGACTTTCTAAAATTCTCACCGCTTTTCTGCCATTCAGGGGCATGGCGTAACTTCGCCAGATTTCTTTGCCGGTCTGGTCAAAAATCAAATAGGCTGAATTCAAAGAGATATTAAATTTGGCCATCACCTCTTTTCCCGAACCCGTCCGAAGATCCAGTCGAAAGAAATTTATGTCGCTGCCGATTTTTCTTTGCACCCATTTCACGATGGGATTGCTCTCAACGCAGCCCATTCAGGTGTTCGAATAAATATTCAGGAAAGTTGGTTTGCCGTCTCCGATTGCATTGAACACGGTTTTTGCATCCGAGATATCAGAACGTCCCGGTTTTAGCCAAACCCAATTGAACAACAGAAATACCGCGATTGCCGTAACGAGTATTAAACCTTCATAGGTGAAATTTCTTATTATCCAGAAATAAGTCAGCGTCCCGATCAGCAGAAGTGAAATAATCGGGTAGGAGTTGCGGCGAAAGGGTTTGTAAAGATCCAAAATAGTCAACTGGCGCTTCTCCTGATTTCAATATCTCCAATAACTTGCGAAACGGAGATGTAAAGCTTTTTTTTCGCAGTTTCGTAACCCTCGGATTGGTAGGTGCGATTTATAAAAAATCCATCATCGGTTGTGTCCAGGATTTTGATGTCTCCGATAGTGACATTTGCTTTCACGCTTACTTTGAGTGTTTTAGGTAAAATGACGGAAATTTCGCCAATGACGCCGCTGAGCCTGAGAATTTTTTCACCGGCTTTGATATTTGATTGCGACAGGTCGAGAGCAATTTCACCAATCATCGTGCTGATGCTGCCGCCATTAAAATCCTGGCTTTCAAACCGCAATTTCACATCTCCGAACACTTTTGAATATTTGACAGTTTGCTCATCACTTGGTGTTAGGTTTTCTTGACTTCCGCTTGCCATAGCTGCGGCATTTCTTTTCAGAATTAATCTAAGCCCGACGGCAATTAAAATAACCGGCCAAAATATTCTGAAAAAATCACCGATGTCCATAATGTCGAGTTTGTCCAGTAAAAAGACAACTCCCAGGGTGATGAGAAGGACTCCCCAAAACAATTCGCTGCTTTTAGATTTACTCATTTGAGTTTCGCTCGCTTTCTTTTAAAAAACTTTTCGACTTCTGCTAATGAAAGGGCATTAAAAATGGTGTCCCGTTCCAGCCAGCCTTTGTGAGCGATGCCGATGCCGTATTTCATGTCGTTTAAACCGTCGATACTGTGGGCGTCGGGATTGATGCTGATCAAAACGCCTTTTTCTTTGGCGTATTTGCAGTAGCGCCAATCGATGTCGAATCTGTGCGGGCTGGCGTTTAGTTCGATGACTACGTTATATTCAGCGGCGGCGTCAATGATTTTATACATATCCAGGGAAAGGCCGTCGCGGCCGGACAGCAGCCGTCCGGTCGGGTGGCCGAGAATATCGACGTAAGGATTCTGCATCGCTTTGATGATTCGGTTCATTGCGTCATCCCCTGACATGTGCAAATTGGTGTGCACCGACGCCACCACAAAATCGAAAGTCGCCAGGACTTCATCAGGATAATCGAGGGAGCCGTCGTTGATTATATCGCATTCGGTGCCTTTGAGGATTTTGAAGTCATCGAATTTTTTATTGAGCTCATCGATTTCGGCATGCTGTTTTTTTACCTGTTCGGGAGTCATACCACGGGCGTAGACAACGATCTCGCTGTGGTCACAAACTCCGAAATATTGGTAGCCCATTTTTTTGGTGGCCAGCGCCATTTCTTCGAGTGTGTTAGCGCCGTCGCTCCAGGTCGAGTGGCAGTGCAAAATGCCTTTAATGTCGGAAAGCTCAACCATTTTGGGGATGTTATTTTCAGCGGCTGCCTCGATTTCGCCGTTGTCTTCACGCAGCTCCGGGGGGATGTAAGACAACCCCAGGGCAGCGAAAATTTGCCTTTCATCTTTGCAGGGAATCAATTCATCTTCGTTTTTAAAAAGGCCGTATTCGCTCACTTTCATGCCCATCTTTTTGGCCAGACTTCGCATCGCCGTGTTGTGTTCAGCAGAGCCGGTAAAATGATGCAGGATAAAAGCGAATTTGTCATCCGGCAAGATTCGCAAATCCGCGTTGATACCTTTTTCCAAGACCACGCTGCACTTGGTGGGTCCTTTGCCGGTCACCTTTTTTACGCCCGGTTGGGTGGAAAAAAACTTCATAATTTCTTCCACGTCCTCGTCCTTGGCGCTAGCCACAATATCAATGTCTTTAATGGTTTCTTTTTTTCGGCGTAAGCTGCCCGCTAATTCTGCGCGAAAGACTTTGGGATGATTTTTAACTGCTTCAAGCAGCGGTTGTGCGGCCATCAGGGCGTGGTGAAAAAGATGGCGCTCTTTATGTTTTCGAAGAAACTCGATTCCCTGCAAAATATTGTCCTGGGTGGTCTTTCCAAATCCTTCCAAATCTTTCAGCCGGTCTTTTTTGCAGGCTTTCTCCAATTCAGCTATCGTTTTGATGCCGAGCTCGTCATAAACTTTCTTGATTTTTTTTGGACCGAACCCTGGTATGGCGGTCATTTCCACCAGTCCCGGCGGAATGGAGTCCTTGAGCTTCTCGTAGTATTCCAGTTTTCCGGTGGTGATCAGCTCGGTGATTTTATCCGCCAAAGCCGAACCGATTCCATCGATTTTTCGAATTTCTCCGGACTCGACAAGCTCGCTTATATCCTCGCTGAGGCTCAAAATCGTGCGGCCGCCTCTTTCATAAGCGCGAGTTTTGAAGAAATTTTCGCCTTTAAGTTCGAGGAGGGTGGCGATTTCTTCAAAGATCGCGGAGACTTGTTTTTTGTCCATATTAGTCGAACTGCTAAAATAGGATGAAAAAAAAATGATTAAAAATAATACCTAACGTTGCTTTTAAAAGCAAGAAGAAATATTTGAGGTTGGTTAATTGAGATGGAGGGAATGTGGCGGCAGGATTTATATAAAAATCCTACACAGGAAAACGAGAGAAAATACAGGGCAAACTAAGGGCAAATAATTAAAGTAAGTTAGGGCGTTTCAATTTCTCTTTCTTCTCATATGTTTTCTGTTACTTTCTCATCTTTTGTTGCTTATTTGTGACTCATGTATTAAATTGGAATTAAGTAACAAAGCAGTCATTGTTAAGTTATTGGGTTTGAAATGAGAGAATTCAAATCAACAATGTGCATCAGGCAAAAATCAGTGTCCAACTTTTTTTGTTCCGGCTTGTCCGGGTTAGGAAGGAGGGAACTAATATGAATAGACATGTAAGTGTTGCTAAATGGAGTACCACGGTCCGGGAAAAGTCGAGTTGCATCAATATATTACTCATCTCGTCTCTCTATATTCTGCTGGCTGCTATTGGTGGATGTGACCCCGGTACGGGAGAACTCAGGGT
>JADFPY010000314.1 GCA_022562085.1 candidate division KSB1 bacterium
TTATCATTTTGTTTAAATTTCAGGATAATTTTATTCATAAATTTATTGATGGATTAATTAATTGTCAAGGACGAATTGTACTATTGCAGGTTTCCGAAACAGCAAGGCAATATACCGTTTTAGCTCCGAATACCCACGAGTAATTTTATTTGTAGCAGAACTCGCCAGAGTTCCCGGCCTATCGAACCCGAAGTGTGGTCATTTCGGCTACTGGTTTTTTTTCAGAAGAGACGAATCGCTTTATCAGGAAATTTTTACGTTTAGCAAAGGAAAAACAGTTGAGAAGGGCAGGTAGAGGAATTTAGTTCGACACTATACTTTTTAAAACAAGATCGGTATTTGAATAAATCTTTAAAACCGTATCGAGTTTAGTTATTTTGAAATAGGTAGCCACTCGCTCCGGCAGGGCTACGAAATGGAAATCACCGCCTTTTTTTCGAATACTGGTCACACATGAAAGCAAGATTCCCATTCCCGGACTATTAATCCGTATAATTTTACTGAAATCTAATATGATATTCTTTTCACCTGAAGAGATGAGAACTTTCAGCCGGTCACGAAGACGCAAAGAATCACTTCTACCCATAATTTTGCCTTCCAGGTAAAAAACGGGTTGGCTTTCAATTTTCTCCTCAACGAATTTGACCATGATTTACAGCTCAAACAAATTTAGGCTAAGATTGCTCTTCGAAAGAACGCTAACACTAATGCTTAAATTTCTCCACTAATCTGTTGACTTGTTTTTCAACTTTTGTATCCAGGTTTTGGAGTTGAAACCCTGCCTTGTATGTTTCAAAATCGCCTTCTTTTCTACACCAAACACTTTTTGCGTCAAAAATAATTTTCGGCTTGCGAACGAAGCTGTTTGGTAATTCCATGCTCAAACGATAGCCCTTCTTAACTTCAATGGGTTCCTCACTCTCGAGCATCATGCCATCGGTGGTGATGTCTATCAAACGACCCACAAAGTTTTTAGTTTCCTCTTCAAAAACTTCCAAATAATAAAATGAGTTTCTTCTCCTAACCTTCCTTCTTTCAAGCATTTTTCCAATCCCTGGAGTTCAAGTGTTAGTTTTTTAATTGCTGCTCATCCCGCAGATTTATTTTTTGATTAGAATCGGCAATTTTTTTGATTTTCTTTGGTAGAAAAATTAGGGAATTTAGAAGAAAGCGGTTTACTCGAATCTAATTTCTCGTTCTCTCGTTTCCATGCTCTGCATAAGAACGACGCTTTTTCGCTCCCACCCGGAGCATGGGACGAGAGGTAATGACTTTGGAGTAAGGCAAGATTTTATCCTTGTAAATACTGTTCACCCGGTCTGTTAATTTCTTTTAACCTCTACTCCCTCTGACAAATTTTCCTGTCCTATCACAACCACTTCGTCGCCCGCTTCGGCGCCTTCTAAAATTGTGATATAATCTCCACTCTCAATTCCCAATTTTGGGATGCGTTTCCGGGCAGTTCCATCTTTAATAATGTAAATAATCGTTTGACTGGCTCTTTCGAGTAAAGCGCTTTTTGGCAGCAGGAGTGCATCTTCATTGGTTTGGGTTGCGATTTCAACTCTGGAAATCATGCCGGCTTTTAATTGCAATTCAGGATTATCAACCAACACCTCGATTGGAAATGTTCGGGTGGACAAATCAGCTTGCGGTCCTACTGAAGATACCTGGCCGGAAAACTTGAATTGTGCATACGAATCTACTGAAATAGTTGCCGGCTGTCCTTTTTCCACCTTTACAACGTCTTTCTCAGCGACGCCAAATTTTACTTTCACCTGACTGATGTCCACGACTTTCGCAATTGGAACCCCGGGAGCAACCGTGCTGCCCAACTCAACCAGTCGTGCGGCTACAAGCCCGCTCACAGGACTGACGATGCGCGCATCCTTTAGTTGGCGTTTTGCTATTTTCACATTTGCGTTCGCTGTTAAATATGTTGCTTCAGCGGATTTTTTTTGTAAACGAGCACTTTCAAATATATACTGAGAAATATCATTTGTCATGTGCAGTTTTTCATTTCGCTCAAAATCTTTCGTTGCTTTATCAAAGGCAGCTTTTGCTTGCATCAGATTGGCTTCTGCTTGTTCGAGAGCAAGCTGTTTTAATTCGGGATCTATTTGCACCAAAGGCGTCCCTTTTTCTACACGGGCGCCAACCTCGACATAGACTTCGATAACGGTACCGGCTGTTTGGGAAGAAATAGTGACATCATGCAGCGGAAAAATGGTACCGATCGCCCGTACCAAATCGACGACTTCACCCTGTTGAATGACGTGCGTCTGCACCGGGATACGGTTTGGTAAATCTGCTGCACTTCCGTTAGCCCCTTCGTTTGAGCCGCCGCCATTTCCACATGCGAGGTTAGATACAACGTTTATTATGGCTAAAAAAAGTACTGTTTTTATGTTAAACATTTTTTTACTCCATATGCTTGTCGAGGAGCAAGAAGCGATGAGCGCCAGAGAGTCAAAAAGAGTCGCTCTCGCTTTTGCGCTTTTGCGCTCTTCACTGTTCGAGTATGCGCATCGAGTTACTCGACCAAAACTCCCATCGACCGATCCAGCCTCGCCCTGGCGATCCAGTAATCGTAACGCGCGTTAATCAGGTCAGCTCCCGACTTCGTGTGAATAACCTGTGCATCCAAAACATCGATGTTCGCCGCGAGGCCGACTTGATAGGAGTTATCCAATACGCGTAGATTTTCGGCGGTTTGCTCGACTGTTTTTTGGGCGATGTAAAATTTTTTCAAAGCAGTCTCAAGATCGAGCCGGGAGCGAATCACATCCAAAGTGAGGAGACGTTCGGTCTCTTCTTCTCTTTCTTCAAAACTTTTGAGTCGGGCTTTATTTTCCTGCAATCCAGCCAAATTGCTAAAACTGTGAAAGATGGGAAAATTCAACGAAACCCCGGCGCTCCAATACGAAAAACTATCTAAAGCGAAAGTACTATTTTTCTCCCATCCCAACTGATAAACGAAATTAACTTTGGGTTGAAATGCAGCCCATGCCAAGCGGACACCGGCACGCTGTGCATCTACTGAAGCGTTTACAGCTTTTAACCCGGGATGATGATTTCTGGTCTTTGCAATTTGCTCATCCTGATCCTCAACCAAGGGGATGGGATCAAAGGAGAGCGGACTCACAGAAAACGCTTCTTCATAAGGAACTCCCATCACTTGCCTAAGTGTCACTGTTGCAATTTTCAGATTATTTTCCGTTTCCACAAGTTGACCCTCACTATTGGCAGCTTGCACCTCCCAACGCAGAACGTCGGTTCGGCTGCGCAATCCAACTTCGAGCATTTTTTGCGCGGTGCTCAAATGCCTTTGTGAAGATTCTAAACTTTTATTTGCCAGGTTGACCAATTCACGCGCCTGCAGAACGCGCAGGTACCAGGCCCTCACATCTAAAATAACTTGCTGTCGAGTATCTTCCAAATTGTGCTCAATTCCCGTCTCCTGAGCTCTGGCAAGACCGACTGCCGCCCAATTGGCGCCACCGTTGTAAATCGGCTGCACTAGTTGAAATGCGGTCGAGAAAGTATTTCTGTAAGCTCCCGGACGGACATCGTTTGGATCGCCCGCACCGAACTGATCTACTAAACCCCGGCCGACATCGACGAAAACGTTGCCTCTTCGCACACTTGCCGGGTCCAAACGAGCATAACTGAATTGCAAGTCCGCTTTCGGGAGGAGATCGAGCCTGGCTTTTTTTACATGATGACGCGATGCTTTTAAATCCGCTTTTGCCGCCTTTAACCCGGCGTTGTTCTTTAAGGCGATTTCAATGGCTTCCGTTAAGGTGATTACTTTGCCGTTCTGATCAGCCTTAAGCCCTGTGGTCAAAATCGAAAGCGTAAAAACCGCTAAAAGAAATCTAAAATTCAAGTTAAAAATCTTCATTCTTGAAACTCTCCAATTTCTATTTACTCACAAAATCATTTCCTTTTATAAAAAACCGCCACTGCAAATCCACTGCTTTGGAAATTCCGATTCTTGAACTCGTTGCAATCTCGAAACTGCTTTGTTTTAAATAGCGTTGTAAGAAAACAGACCGGCCGACTTGCTCCCCATGTACTCCCGAATTAAACTCGAAAGCTTGAAATAGTTTGCCGGGGCCGCTCGTGAGGTTTTTTATGGTATTTGTTTGCCGGCGTTCCTTCATAGCCTCTAATCCCAAAAGCGGCTGCACGGCCCTGATCAAAACTGCGCCGACTCCTTCTTTCTCCGTGGTGAAGTTCAGGCAGTGGTACATTCCGTAAATAAAGAAAATATAAATGCAGCCGTAGGTTTCGCGAAGCATTGCGCCTTTTTTTGGCCTGGTCATGGCGTGGGAAGCTGCGTCATCGCGGTAGGCTTCGGTTTCGACAATGATGCCTTCACAGCCGTTATATTGTAGTTTCATGCCAAGAAGTTCTCGCGCCACAGTTAAAGTGTTTTGGGCAAAAAAATCCTGGTCGATTAGATCTTCCTTCACTTACGATTCTCAAAGAAAACTGTTTTTGTTTTTCCATCAATATAGCCAGTCGACCGGCGAATATCAAGACTAATTCACAATGTTTAATCGATGCCCGGGAAAAATATTTGACCCTGATGAATCAATTGATTAAATTAAAATATTCTTTTACAGAAAACCCGTTATTAATTCCAACCCCGGGAACTCTCAATGCGTACCAATAAGTCGGCTTCATTCATTCTCCTAACAACTTTACTTTTTTCTCTTCCGCTTTTTTCAACTGAAAATAATGATGTGATACTCGTAAAAGCCTTTCCTAATCTCAGCTTTAACCAGCCGCTTTTTTTGACGCATAGCAATGACGGCTGCAACCGAATCTTTGTTGTTCAGCAAGACGGCTTCATTAAAGTTTTCGAAAATTCTCCGCAAGTCACCAAAGCAGATACCTTCCTGAATATCCAAAACAAGATTACCACCGCCAGCGAAATGGGGCTGTTGGGTTTGGCATTCCATCCGGATTATGCAAACAACGACAGTTTTTATATTAATTATACGGTTGACTTCGGCGGTTCAAGAAGGTCGGTTATCGCTGGATACACCGTCATGCCGGGTCAACCAAGCCGGGCGGACCCGAACTCAGAACGCATCTTGTTGGAAATCAACCAGCCTTTTGTAAATCACAATGGCGGCATGTTACAATTCGGCCCTGATGGTTATTTATATATTGGCCTTGGAGATGGCGGCGGTAGCGGTGACCCCCTACAGCATGGTCAAGACCGCAGAACACTTCTCGCCTCTCTTCTCAGAATTGATGTGGACAGTTCATTCAATGGTATGAGTTACGGCATCCCATCTGATAATTCCTTTATTGGCAATACTGAAGGATTTCATGAAGA
>JADFPY010000315.1 GCA_022562085.1 candidate division KSB1 bacterium
GTGGAGTTATCGAATTGAGGGCGGAAAACTCCTGCCGGTGCGTTATGCCACAACGACCGATATCCAGCTCTGGAATCTCACGGATCTGGCAGTGCAATTCCTACTTGAACGTTTAAAAGATATAAAGACAAAATGATTAATGACAAAATTATTTTCTTATTTTGTTTCTTTCGGATTGAGCAAATAGTATGCCCATAGAAAAGATGTTCAAAACCAGACATATTTCGGAGGAAGCATTTCGAAAGATAGATTTTCAAATTATGGGATTCACCTTTGAGATACAGAATGAAATGGGCAGATATTGGAATGAAAAAATTTATCAGAATGAACTGGCTTATCGATGTCAAAAAGCTGGTTTTCATAAAGTTGAAACAGAAGTGCCAATAATTTTCTTGTCATATTTGGCGTCGGCTATTGGACTGCCCCGAGGGAGAAAAATGAAAGAATTGATGACTCCGTAGGAACTCGGGAAAACCTTGAATTTCTCCGTTTTCGCGAAAATAATAATAAAAGCAGTAGTAAGTAACATTGTTTATTAAGTATTTTCAAAGGAGAGAAAAATGTCTAAAAAAGAAATTTCTATACTTTGTTTCAAAATTTTAGGTGTGTTATCTTTTCTTTTAGCTATTTCAAACATTAACTTTATTACGGTAGGAATTCAATCTATTAAATCAGAAAGTTTAAGTTCAGTATTAATAGTCCTCTCTTTCATTCCATTTATATCATTTATTGCTGTCGGTATATATCTAATTAAAAACAGTGAAAAAATAAGTGAACTTATCTTTCCTTTTACAGAGTCCGAAAAAAAAGGTACAACTTTATCATCGATAGATATACAAAACATAGCATTCTCTATTGTGGGTATATTTATCTTAGCACAAGCTATTCCATCATTTTTCAAGGCAGTCTCTAATTTTTTCTATCTTATTATTGTACCGTATCACTCTAGTTTTAATCCTTTTAAATATAGATTAATAGGTGATTTCACTGGTGTAATATTAAAACTAGTTTTAGGTTCATACCTATTTTTACAGAGTGAAGGCATCTCAAAGCTATGGCATAAGATTAAAGAAACAAAAGGAATGAATTTCAAAGAATAATCGAACCGGAACCTGACAACAAGGACTGTATTTCGATCCGAACTTTTGGATGCCTGCACCAGGTTATCTTTAAGTCTGAAATTCAGGTGCAACGCAATCCTCACAGCAAGTGAAACTAAAAGCTGCAAAATGGTCATAAAGGAGAAGGGAACATGACAGCTAATTTGGTCAGTATTGATTACTTAATTATTCTATTATATTTCGTCGTCGTTTTCCTGATCGCATGGTGGGTCGCCTTTCGCGAGAAGACAACCCGCGAGACGTCGGCGGGGTATTTTCTTGCTGGTCGAAGATGACAATGATTCAAACGAACTTCGCAATGACCCGATTTTTAAAATGTCTTGTTTGTTTTCAAATAACAAGGGAATCGTATGCCCAATTTTACCAGAAAAGGTCTCTTTTCACATCAAATGGATGTCTCCGAATTCTTTCGCAGTATAAGTTACTAATTTAATTTCCTTTGAGTATCATTTTGCTGTGTTTTTATGAAAATTTGCCTATCAACAAAATTTATGAATTAATCAGGTAAAATATCTATGAATATAATTTCGATTATTTCTTTCATTTTAGCGACAGGTGGCGTCGCATTTTTCACCTACCGCATTGTCCATCGAATGAAAAAGTCCGACAATGCTACTGAAGAATATTTCACCGGTGGGCGTGCTCTTACTTGGCCGATTGTTGCCGGATCACTCTTGCTGACCAATCTATCCACGGAACAGTTGGTGGGACTAAACGGTGCTGTCTTTGGGGATAAAGCCCTAGTAGGAATTGCCTGGGAAGCACTGGCTGCTTTGGCCATGATCGCCACCGCATTGGTTTTTCTTCCCCGGTATTTAGCCAGCGGATTTACCACCACCCCTGCGTTTCTTGAAAAGCGTTTTGATAAAACGACCCGTTCCATGGTTTCAGGTCTTTTCCTGTTTGGATATGTGACGGTACTGCTTCCCGTAGTTCTTTATACCGGTTCTTTGGCTTTGATCGGTATGTTTGATCTAAACCTGTCGCTTTGGTTTGTGGTGGCTACGATTGGTATCCTTGGGAGTTCCTATGCTATTTTTGGTGGATTAAAATCCGTTGCTGTAAGCGATACATTGAATGGTGTTGGTTTATTAATTGGCGGACTGACCATCCCATTTCTGGCACTGCTCGCTTTGGGAGACGGGTCATTCTTTTCAGGATTGGCAGCATTAACAAATGATAATCCAGAATATTTGACAGTCCTTACTCAAACCAATGTAGATAATAAAGTCGTTTCGGTCCCGTGGCCGACACTATTTACAGGAATGATGTTTATCCAGGTGTTTTACTGGTCCACCAATCAAGTGATTGTTCAGCGGGCGATGGCAGCCAAAAGTCTGGCTGAAGGACAAAAGGGTGTGCTTTTTGCGTCAGCAATGAAATTGGTCGGGCCGTTGATGTTGTGTCTTCCCGGGATTATCGCATTACACATGACCGATCTCACCATCGATAAACAGGACCAGGTTTACGGGGCGATTGTCCGTCACGTATTACCGGATTGGTCATTGGGGTTGTTTGCTGCGGTGCTCATGGGTGCCATCCTGAGTTCATTCAATAGTGCTTTGAACAGTGCATCCACCTTGTTTTCTCTTCAGTTTTATAATGGATACATCAACCGGAATGCAACGGGAGAGCAGATTGTAAAAATCGGCAAATATTTCAGTATTGGCCTGGCCGTTACCTCCATTTGTATTGCACCGCTTCTGGCTCAGATGCAGTCCATTTTTGAATACCTGCAAAAAGTGAACGGGCTTTACAGTGTACCTATCATCGGTATTTTCCTTTTAGGGATCACAACAAAACACGTGCCGGCCATAGCAGCGAAAATGGGGATGATTGTGGGAATGGGATTTTATACATTTTTCACATTTGTGAACATCAAGGACGTTCCGACATTTTTTGCCAACGGAGTTGGTGATCTCCATTGGCTTCATGGCTATTTCATTAGTTTCATTGCATCAATTTTTACAATGCTGATCATTGGATATTTCAAACCTAAAACCGCTGATGAAATCGCCAAAAGCGATGAAAGAGATCCAGCGCCGGTTAATATGACACCATGGTCCCAGGCAAAAAACGTTTCATTTGCAATAATAGGAATTACTATCGGCATTTATCTCTTCTTATCATGGATATCCGGTTAATGAAATCTTTTAGAGCCTTTTTATTATTAGACAGATTTGAGCATAAAATTCATCCAAGTTAGGAGGTCTAAAATGGCCAAAAGAATGGGGTTGACGATTTCTTTGATAACAGTTTTTTTAATGTTTGCCGACGCCTGGTCGAACGGGGATGAAGGGGCGCCCGGAGCGCCCGGAGCTCCGTCAATTTGGAGCCATGCAGCTAAAACCGGTATCGGAACTGCTTATGAAGCGTATTTTAATAAACAATACAGCGATGCGGGATCGACCGGTGTGATATCAAAAGTCTGGTTTTCCATTGCCAACGGCATCATCACCGAAACGGCTTTTGGACGGATTGACAAGGCCCAGATTAAGGACCTGCAGTTCCTGATCACGGGCAGCGGCTTCTTTGATGAAGAGCGAAGAGATACCGACAGCCAGATAGAATATTTGCATACAGATAGCGAGGGTAGGCCGCTTTCTTTGGCTTATCGAGTTATAAACACCGACAAGGAAGGTAAGTATAAAATTGAAAAGCATATTTTTACCGACCCGGATCGGCAGACTTTGTTTATGCGGGTCATATTTACGGCCAATGAAAACGGTATTACTCCATACATTTTGATAAATCCCCATATGAACAATACCGGCAGCGGTGATGTGGCTTTTGTGGACAAAAGTGGATTGCATGCCCGAGAAGGTGAAGTCGTCTACTTGAGTTTGAAAAGCAGCGCCACTTTTGTTGAGACTTCGGCTGGCTTTGTAGGTGAATCTGATGGCTTCACAGATTTGAAAGACAATGGCGTGATGGACTGGCATTACGACCGGGCTGATAGCGGCGGAGGCAATGTCGCCATGGTGGCCCGATTGCAAACTCTGAACAGTGAAACAGTCACCTTTGATGTTGTCTGTAGTTTTGGCAGTACTGTAGAGGAGTCGATCGTACAGGCTGAAGGAAGCCTAGCCGATGGCTATGAGGCCGTTTTGAAAAAATATAATGGTGTTGGCAGCGAGATTGGCTGGGAAGATTATCTAGCCAGTTTGTCCAATCTAGCTGATATGATTCCGCAGACCGGGGATAATGGCAGGCAGCTCTATGCTAGTGCGCTGGTAATCAAGGCGATGGAAGACAAGGAATATGCCGGGGCGCTGATCGCTTCCTTATCTATCCCATGGGGCGAAACTGCAAGCGCAGAGACTAACGCCACCGGTTATCGGGCAGTCTGGCCCAGGGATTTCTATCAGGTGGCGATGGCATTTTTAGCTTTAGGCGATACTCAGACGCCGTTGGTTGCGTTTGAATATCTTGATCAGGTACAAGTGACCTCAAATACTCCGGACAACCGGGGAGCGACGGGCTGGTTTTTACAAAAAACCCATATTGACGGCACGCTTGAATGGTACCGTGTCCAATTGGACCAAACGGCCATGCCCATTATGCTCGGTTGGAAATTGTGGCAAGCTGACATTTTGGACAATGCCGAGATATCCTTCTGGTATACCAGTATGCTAAAACCCGCAGCCGAATTTCTGGCCAATGGGGGCAGCGTGAGTTTGCGCGACAACGTCGAGACAATCATCCCTCCAAAAACCCAGCAGGAGCGCTGGGAAGAGCAGCCCGGCTATTCTCCTTCCTCGACGGCAGCCCTTATTACAGGTTTAATTACGGCGGCTGACATAGCAGACCAGGCCGCGAGTGATCCTGGTGCGGCTGCCTGGTATAGAGCTAAAGCGGATTCATTTGCCGGGAATATTGAGAACTCGATGTTCACCACCACGGGAACGTTCGATAGCGACAAAAATAATGGTCGCTATTTCCTGAGAATGACCCAAAATCAGAATCCGGATGAAGGAGGGCTTCTTGAAAGCCGCAATGGCCGCCCGGCCATCAATGAAAAAAATGTACTGGATGCCGGTTTTCTAGAACTGGTACGCTATGGTGTTCGACGACCAGACGATGAATATATTCTGGATTCTCTGGTGGAACTGGACGATACCTCGCTCCCTGACAACCTCCAGGTAAAGTACGAATTCACCTTCCCCGGAGA
>JADFPY010000316.1 GCA_022562085.1 candidate division KSB1 bacterium
GAAAGTGCGGTAGGCTTGTTCGCTGATGGCAAATGCGCCGGGAAAAGCTTTCATACTTCCGGTCACGCCGTAATTTAGTGTCGGCGCGATCATGGCATTCAGCCTGGCAGCGAGTTCCCGGGCCATGGCTTCCGGGGCAAGATTATCCGAGCCGTTTGGAAGCACACCATGCGGCTCAAGTGTTCCGACCGGCAACAGAACCGTTTCGATTTTCTCAGGTACCAACTCCTGAAACTCCTGCCAGGTGACCAAATTCATTTCGCGGGTCGAAGGGTTCGATTCCTGTGCGCTGGCAAAAAATGGCAGCGCACAAATCATCAGGATAGTCCAAACGCAACTACGCAGAGTGGGCATGACATTATCTCCTTTCTTAAAAAAGATTTTATAACAAAAAAAGGCTCCATAACGAGCCTTTTTTTAAGAATGATTTTGAATCTTTAGAACGGTTTTATGACCGCAAGGTAGGTCGCAAGGATTCCCAGCGCGATGCTGAGTCCCGCCCAGACCGTGCTCATTTCCGGTTTACGCTTGATCAAGACCATGAGCCCGCCGAACACCACCCAGATAATCAGCTTTCCGATAACCCAGCCATCAAAGTCTAAACCGATTTTGGCGATAATACCGAAACCGGCAATCAAGGCAATGAGCAGCCCCGTGCCGTGCAACATGCTCATCATCTTGTTGGCAGCAGCGCCGGCCTCTTTTGCCTGCGCCAATGCGATCATGCCGCCGATAGACAAAAATATCATTAGAACCGCTGATAGATGCAGAATTTTGTAGAAGTCGTAAGACATGGTTCCTCCTGGTTATAAAGTCATCCGGATCGGTGAAATACCATCAGAATTTTATTTCGTAAAGTCGAACCCGCACCCTACAAATTGCAAGTTTAGGAAGCCAGTTTGTTTACTGCCTCGGAAACAGCATCGTAATTCGGATGCTCGCCAATTTCCGGTACATATTCCACGTATTGCACCGTGTCGTTTTCATCGACTAAAAAAATTGCACGGCTCAGCAGGCGCAGCTCCTTTATCCAGGTTCCATAAGCTTCGCCAAAGTTTACCGCCCTGTGGTCAGACAACGTTTTCACTTTGTCGACTCCGGTGGCCCCGCACCAGCGACCTTGTGCAAACGGCAGGTCGCAGCTAACTGCATAAACAGCCACGTTATCCGGAAAACGGGTGACGGCATCGTTGAAGCGTCTTGTCTCAGCGTCACAAATAGCTGTGTCCAAAGAAGGGAGAGACAGAATCAAACGCACCTTACCTTTATCGGTATCTAATGTTACTTCGGACATATCAGTAGCTAATGCACTAAAATCCGGCGCTTTGTCACCAACTTTTATTTCATTTCCCAAAAGGGTCATGGGATTCCCTTTAAATGTAACGCCCCCCTTTCTTTCAACCGGCATTTTTGAACCTCCTTTTTCTAAAACGTCTTGGACCCAGACACTAAGAACCACAAAGACTCTATGATCCTAATTTATTTTTCTAACCCGGTTAAGTCATGAATTTCCATTTCAGGCAAAACTTCAATATGTCATGCCCGAGTCGTCGGGCATCCCTTCCCTGCACTAAGTCGTTGAACGGTGATGAATTCCCACCCTCCGGAAAGGAGCATTTAATTTCTTCAATGTCTGCCATCTCTTATCTTCACGTTTATTTAAATCTTTTTCTCTGTGAGTTCTGTGCTCCTCGGTGTCCCTGTGTCCGTTTATTTAAATTGAAATATAAATGATTTGCGAAATTCATGCAAACAAAATCATTCGGAATCGATAATTTTCACGGGACAGTCAACTTGCTTGATTAACGCACTCACCATGGAGCCAAAAATAAACCTGGAAAGTTTGGAACGTTTTCTACGGGTGATCACAATTAGATCCGGCTTTTCTTCCTCGGTGATTTTTAAAGTTTCCTCCAGAACCGAACCGCTTTTAATAACCGACCGTACCGGTATATCCAGTTGTTGTGCAGTTTCTTGAATCCGACCGATTTTTGCTTCAGCCTGCATTTTATACTCCTTGAGTAAGGAGAGATATAGCTGCTCCGAAGGTTTGGAGCCGATCCACCCTTCGCTCGTGAGCGTATTTGCAATGTTGTCCGCATACTTCATGTCCAGAACAAAGAAAAGAACCAGCTCGGCATTTTCAAACTTTGCCAAAAGCATGGCATCTTCTATTGTCTTGCTTGAACTTCTTAAAAATGAGACGAGCAAAAGAATTTTTTTCATTTTAAAAACCCTAAAAAGTAAACCCAATCAATGGCCAATAAAAAAAGATTGAAAGACCAAAAACAATGAAAGCAAATATTTTTAGTATAAATCCCCCGATAATCGTGTGCCGCATCCGAACAAATCCGGATGAGTAAGCAATGGCGGTGGCAGGCGTCCCCATTGGCAGTTGAAATGCCAACCCGGCCGGGATTGTTAATGACAGAGTGACGATCCGGGGATCCAGGTCAAAATCAGCTGCCAATCCTAAAGCCAGCGGCAGCATTAAAGCTACTGCTGCGGTATTGCTTATTGCTTCGGTCAAAAACAAGGCGATAAACGCAATGCTCAGGAGCAACATCGACGGTGAATGTACAAAATAGCCCAATGATTTTTCGGCAAGCCAGTGTGCAGCTCCGGTCATATCCATTGCAAAGCCAAGACAAATCGCACCGCCGTACATCAAAAAGATGCCCCAGTTTACGTCAGCTTCGACTTCTGTCCAATCCAAAAGTCTGAAGATGAAAGCGACTACAACGGAAGCGATAGCAATGTTTGCCAGGCCAAATTTGGCACCGCCAAAAACCCAAGCAAGAATTGTTACAATCATCAACAATGCAATTGATTTCTCACGCCGGGTCATCCGGCCCATTTTCTCTTCTTTTTTCTTCAAGGCGGTTCGTGCTAGATCGACATTTTGAATTTCCGGCGCAAACATTTTGCTTAACACAAAATAGCCAAACGCAAGCATGGCGAAAACTGTCGGCAAAGCGGCCAAAGTCCAGTCTAAAAAGTCGATTGTCAGACCTGTATTCTGTTTTAGAATACCAACTGCCAGGGGTGCACGTGCGCCTCCCAAAAAAGTCGCAATCCCGCCAATGATACAGCCCCAGGTCATGGCGAGAAACAGGCCGGTACCAAAACGACTTTTTAAAGGAACCAACTTTAAAGCATTCACAACTTCTAAAACAATGGGAAACAGCATCGCAGCAACGGCATGTTCCGACATCCAAAAAGATAGAAAGGCCGACAAACATAAAAAACCGAGAAGTAAAAAATTTGGTGACCTGCCAAAATGCCGCAAGACAAGTAAAGCCAATCTTGTGCTGAGTCCGGAGCGCATAATTCCTGAGGCTAAAATAAAAGCGCCCAGAATAAAAAAGATCGCCTCATTACCAAATAGGGCATAAGAATCATGCGTCGACAACACGCCGGTCAATGGAAACAGAATCACCACAAGCAGGCTGGTAATCATCAAAGGCAGAGCATGAGTTACCCACAAGAAAATACAGACGGAGAAAATAGCCAGAGCTTTTTGTGCTTGTGGAGTCAATCCTTCCGGGGTTGGCAAATTTAAGATTACGAAAAAAATTGCGCAGGAAATTATGATTAAGAAAGGACGATACGCTCTTTGGACAAAGATTTCCAACTTTGAATAACCGCTCAGGAATTTAGTCATAATGTGCGGCTCTCCGTATTAATTCCAGGTGATGAACTGTGCTCTTTTGGCGGGCTGACAAACTGGACAGAAAAATGTATCGTGCCCTAATACACCGGCTCGCCGGATGGTCGTATTGCATTTCGGACAGGGCTGGTCTTTGCGATTGCGTACTTTAACGTGATCCCTGACTTTCATGTCAATCGGCTTTGCTGCTTGTTCAACTTGCTCGATGCCCCATTTTATCACGCGGAGAATACTGTCGTACAAAGTGTCGACTTCTGCCGCCGTTAACTGATTGCAGAAAGTTTTCGGATGCAGCCCGGCATCGAACAGAATTTCGTCGGCATAAGCGTTGCCGATGGCACTGAGCCGGGTTTGATCCATTAAAAAAACGCGCACTTGCTTGCGCTGTTTGGCTATCAGATTTTGAAATTTCTCCAAAGTAAATTCTTTGCTTAAAATATTTATGCCTTGCTGCAGATATCTTGGAATTTTATCAAAGTCAGCGGATTGGGTCAAGTAAACCTTGCCCATCTTTTTGTCATCCAGGTAGTTGAAATACGAGCCGTCGTCGAGGTGCAAAGAAAAACACATACTGCGGCCCGGCTTGTCTGCACTCTCAGCAATTTTGAATTTTCCGGCCAGCATCGGGTGAATTACCAACTCTACATCGCTCTCAAAAGTGAAAGTTAA
Organism: candidate division KSB1 bacterium; assembly: GCA_022562085.1. Classification (NCBI taxonomy): domain Bacteria; kingdom Pseudomonadati; species Candidatus Zhuqueibacterota bacterium. Next base: position 4,340 of record JADFPY010000316.1, read on the forward strand.
AAACGGTCCGTGGCGGTAAACTTTCTGAAAACAAGCGTTCTTTAGTCCGTCCTCAAACCCCTCCGGAATGAGCGCCCGGAGGACAATCGGCTCTTTGATTTCGACAGCTTTGATTCTCTTGCCGGGTAAGAAATCGGCAAGATGTTTTTCAATGTAGACTAAGTCGGGTAGTTCAGGCATAAAAACCGGTTTTTCAAATCATGAATCTATTTCCAGCTCTTCGGGTTGTCTTTGTCTTCATCCCATTTCTCGGGGTTATGTATGATATATTCGCGAATTCGATTTAATTCATCTTCATCGCGGATTATGCGATCATAATAATTTCTCTGCCACAATTTGCCCGGAAAGTCTGGCCAGCTGTGCTGTTTGACACCGCGAATGTCTTCGTTTGCGGTCATTGTTTTAAACCATGGGACAAGGGTCGGTAGGGGCGTAACCTATGTGTTCGCCCTCGTGTGCGTCGGGGTGGGTGTCAGGTTCGGGGCAGACACGCAGGTCTACCCCTACATTCATAATCACAGCATGAAAATGGTTAGGCATAACAATGTGTTCATCACATTTGATGATTTTCACCTGACCTTTATCGGTGATCATGATATTGGCAGATTTGATGTCGCGGTGGGTGACGTCCTTTTCATGGGCGGCTTGCAGGCCTGCGGCGATTTGGGTGGCGTAATCCAGAACGTCGGGTAGGGGCACAAAATTTTGTGCCCCTACGATTTCGCGCAATTCCTGCCGTTCAATGTATTCCATGACGATAAACATCTCGTCATCGACTTCTTCGATATTGTAAATCGTGGCAATGTTGGGGTGGTTCAGCACTGCCGCTGCCTGCGCCTCGATTTTGAATCGCTCGCGCTCTTCTTCACTGGCGGCAATGCGGTGCGGCAAAAACTTGATGGCGACGTCGCGTTTAAGCTTGGT
>JADFPY010000317.1 GCA_022562085.1 candidate division KSB1 bacterium
CGTGGCGAATGAGCCGTTGGAGGTGATTGGCGAGAAGAAGTTCCGGCAGTTGGCCTGTCACACCTGCCATATCGATAAACCGGATGCGCGCGGTCCTTCGTTGGTGGGTGTCTTTGGGGAGCCGGTTCGTTTGCAAAATGGCCGGACCGTGACCGTCGATGAAACGTACATTCGTGAGTCGATTTTGAATCCGAATGCCAAGATAGCTGCGGGCTACCGGCCGGTGATGCCGACCTTCAAAGGCCAGATCGACGAAGTTGGACTGTTGCAGATTACGGCTTATATTAAATCGTTAACTAAGAATAAATGAGGACGCTGACCTTTTGTCAAAAGAGTATTGGGAAACGCTGACCTTACTTAAAGAAGGTCAGCGTTTCCGAGAAAGCGGGAGTCACTAAATGAGCACAGCGGTTTTCAAACCACGTAAATCTCAGCTCGCCGATGATACAAATGGCGCATCAAATTATCTCAACGCCGGGTTTTCGGTCAAGTCCTGGCTGTTAACCGTTGACCACAAACGCATCGCGCTTTTATATCTGATTTCGATTACACTTTTCTTTTTTCTGGGCGGCATGTTTGCAGTTTTAATTCGCCTCGAATTGCTGACGCCGCAGGGCGACCTGATGCAGTCCGAGACCTACAACAAAATGTTTACCATGCACGGTATCGTGATGATTTTCTTTTTCCTCATCCCGTCGATTCCGGCAGTGCTGGGTAACTTTCTTATCCCGTTGATGATTGGTGCTAAAGACCTTGCCTTTCCGAGAATAAACTTATTGAGTTGGTACATTTATTCCGTGGGCGGCTTGTTTACTTTTGCAGCTATTGTCTTCGGCGGAGTGGACACGGGTTGGACTTTTTACACACCCTATAGCAGTACGTATTCGAATTCAAATGTGATTCTTGTAGCGGTCGGCGTTTTCATTACCGGTTTTTCTTCTATTCTAACCGGTTTGAATTTTATCGTGACGATTCATAAAATGCGTGCGCCAGGCATGACCTGGTTTCGGCTGCCGCTGTTCGTTTGGGCGCATTACGCCACCAGCATCATTCAGGTCTTAGGCACGCCCGTTATAACCACAGCAATTATGTTGATCGGTTTGGAACGGTTGTTCGGATTCGGTATTTTCGATCCGAAGCTCGGCGGCGACCCGCTGCTTTTTCAACACCTGTTCTGGTTCTATTCTCACCCGGCGGTCTACATCATGATTTTGCCGGGAATGGGCGTCATCAGCGAAGTCATCACCTGTTTTGCCAAGAAGAAAGTATTCGGATATTCATTTATCGCTTTTTCGAGTATCGCCATCGCAGTGCTGGGGTTTCTGGTGTGGGGACACCACATGTTTACCAGCGGTCAGTCGATGTACACCAGCCTGGTTTTTTCGATTCTGACTTTCCTGGTGGCGGTTCCATCGGCGATCAAAGTGTTCAACTGGACAGCCACGCTTTACAAAGGCGCGGTCTCTTATGATGCTCCCATGCTTTACGCGCTTGGATTTATCGGTCTGTTTACCATCGGCGGGCTCACGGGTATTTTCCTCGGCACGCTGGCGGTCGACGTTCATGTTCACGACACTTACTTTGTAGTCGCCCACTTCCATTATATAATGGTCGGTGGCGCGATTATGGCGTATATGGCCGGGCTCCACTTCTGGTGGCCTAAAATCACCGGGCGATTGTATCCTGAAGGTTGGGCGAGGTTTTCGGCGCTGGTGATCTTTATCGGGTTTCATCTTACATTTTTCCCGCAGTTTATTGTGGGTTATCTGGGGATGCCGCGCCGCTATCATGTCTATCCGGAAGAATTTCAAATTTTAAATGTCTTGTCAACGGCAGGCGCGACGATTCTTGGAGTCGGATATTTGATTCCGCTGATTTATTTTACCTGGTCTTTGAAATCGGGACCAAAGGCCAGTGCTAATCCATGGGGCGCAAAAGGTCTGGAGTGGGAGAAAGCGTCATCACCGCCCTCGCAACACAATTTTGAAAAAACGCCGGTGGTGAATGAAGAGGCTTACGACTATCAACCGACGATCTGGTTGAAATAAGGAGAGTTGATTTGGCACACGAACACGTCGCACTGCAACATCATTTTGACGACATGGAGCAGCAGCTCGAAGCGTCCACTTTGGGAATGTGGGCGTTTCTGATTACGGAAGTTCTGTTCTTCGGTGGGCTGTTTGCCGGCTATTTGATTTACCGCACCAAATTTCCCGAGGCTTTCGATTTGGGGAGCCACGAACTGGATATCAAACTCGGCGCAATCAACACCGCTGTTTTGATTGGCAGCAGTTTGACTATGGTGCTTGCGGTTTATTTCGCCCAGCTGGGCCAGCGCATGAAAATCGTTATTTTTCTGTTTGCAACTCTGGTGCTTGGCGCTACTTTCCTTGGCATCAAAGCCGTTGAGTACTCGCATAAAATCCATGATGGTCTTCTACCCGGTCCCGGTTTTGCGTTAGATAGTCCAATTGCTGATCAGGTGAGAATCTTCTTTTCATTTTATTTTTCCATGACGGGCTTGCACGCGTTTCACATGATTATTGGCGCGGGTTTGCTGAGCTGGCTTATGTATAATGCCTGGAAAGGAAAGTATGACTCGTCATACAACACGCCGGTTGAGCTGGTCGGTCTGTACTGGCATTTTGTAGATATTGTTTGGATTTTTCTGTTTCCGCTGCTCTATCTAATAGGAAGGAACTGATGTCTCAGCATATTGTCCCGATGAGGGTGTACTTCGTAATTTTCTTCGCGTTGATGATTTTAACGGCCACTACCGTTTGGGTGGCATTTTTCGACCTCGGCGCTGTGAACGATGCGGTTGCCCTTGGCATCGCCTCTACCAAAGCGATGTTGGTGATTCTTTACTTCATGCACGTCCGCTACAGCAGCCGGCTCACCTGGATTTTTGCGGCCGTCGGCTTCTTCTTTTTGTTCATCCTGCTTGCCTTTACCCTGAGCGATGTGCTCACCCGCGACTGGATACCTGCTTCTGGTGGGTGGAGTTCGGAGGGTGGTGGGGCACAGTAGAATTTCTCTCAATTATTCGCCGGCTATAACACACCTGAACTAAATCGTATTTTTGAAATTGACATGTCAAAACCAGACAAGATTATTGGAGGCATGGAATGGCTACTTTAGCCAATAATGTTCTACAACAAATTGGGGCACCAGTTGTTCGTTTCTCCGGTACAATACTTTATGTCTCCCTGACTGATGGCCGTTCCGATGGAACGGCTAGAGTGGTTAAATTGGTTAATGAATGCAACACAGGAACAGCGTTCGATATTTCTCCCAACAAGCTAAATTTAACATTCTAATTCCTCTCTATCCTCAAAACTTTCAACCCGCCGCTGCCATTCGCAACAAAAAGCAAATCATCAAGCGTTGCAACAAAATTCGTTGAGCCGGCGAATTTGACACTTCCTATTTCTTCGAATCCATTTTTTGTAATAAAGAGGACACTTAAGCCGTCGCTGCCGTTGGCCATAAACGCCAGCTCAAGGTTGATCGAAATTGCATTGCAATGACCTCCCTCCGGGGCTGGAAATCCTTTCAGGGTTTCTTTCTTTAAATCATACATCATCATCCCGCAATCCCACGCGGAAAGATAGATCCTGTCTCTCACCACCTGGATTTCTGCTTTGGCTTTGTAGAAGTTGGGACAGCCGAGAGGAATGGTCTTTAAGAATTCCCGGCTTGGGCGGTCAAATAAATGCAAATTCGTTCCGGTGCCTTCCATGACTACAAAATATTCTTTATTTTTATCGATTGCTTTGGCAGCATCGATCTTGATTTCTTTTGAGAGGATTAGACCGTCTTCATGTTGATCAAAGATTGACAAGGTGCCGTCAGTGGTTCCAGTGGTGACAAAAATAGCATCATCAAAGCAGGCTAAGTCATTGGCATTAAAGCTCGGCAAGTCCACGCGTTCTGAAAGATCGGTCAGACGGTAATCATCCAAAGTGATGACTTCAAGAACCGCCGGGGTTTTAAAATTTGAGTTGTGGTCGCTATCCGTAGCGCCGCCGAGGTAAAGCCTATCATCCCAGGCAATGGCAAGGGTGATATCTGTGTCGCGAAAGAGCGCCAGCGATCTGCTGACTGGCCGGTCTGCTGTTTTGAGACCAAAAATTTCAACGCCGCCGCGAAATTCGTTGTTGCGTGTACTGTAGGAAACATATGCATGATCATCATTGAGAGTCACGTGGTTTGCCTGTAATTTGTGGCCGTCAATTTCCGGGGGCTCGACTTCTGCCAAAAGAATTAATTTGGTGTGCGTGCGTTTTGAAGCGCCGGCTTTGCTCAATGAACTTGGAGAGTCTAACAGTATTTCCTGGTTGAAGTATTTGATGCGGCTGTTCAAAATCTCAGGGTCATTTTCGAGAACGATGCGTTCTGCTTCAAATGGATCTAACACTTGTTTGCCGCAAACCGTGATCAGCAAGGTAAACCCAATTAAGCTTATTGTTCGTGCAAAGTTTTTTGATTTTAAGATCGTCATATCTTCCTCTTTCTGTTTAGAATTTTAAATCCGGCACCCATTTTTTTTTCAACAGGACTTTGACCCTGGTTTCGAGAATTCTGTCCCACGATGGAAAATCCGCTGGAACAATTTCAGCGATTAATGACCGTTTGATTGCCCCAAACCTGTTTTCGATTTCGGACGCATGTGATATCGCAGTTGGATAAATTTTCCGGATGACGCCATCTGACTTTTCGCCGTTTTCAAAATAGACTTTGACCTCATCCCCGCCATGAATTGACTTTTCAAAAACGCTTGAAAAATAGGCTTTCACAAAAGTGTTTTTTTCATCTATAATTTTGATGATCGGTTCACCTGCCCTGACCACCTCGCCTTTATGTTTGTAGATCGTCGAAACGAGCCCGGCTTTTGGAGCGTAGAGAACTCTTTCTCCGACAATCCCGTAGCCGCTTGGATCTATATACATTTGGTTTTTATAAGATTTCAGTTTTTTGGAAGTTGCTCCAAATACGATTTGCAGGGCCGATAAATCGTATTCAGCGCGCTTTAACCTATCTTCGAGCGTTAATAGTTGTGAGCGGGTGATGGCATCGATTGCGATGAGTTCTTTTGCACGCTGATATTCGCTTTTTAACTGAACAATGGTCTCTTTTTTTTGAAAAATATTTTGTTTGAACAGTTCGAGCTTGCCCGTTAGGTCGATGATTTTTCTTGCGGTTGAGTAGTCGCCGCTTAGTTCAATCTCAATTTGATTGGCAAAAAACATATTGCCAA
>JADFPY010000318.1 GCA_022562085.1 candidate division KSB1 bacterium
GGAACGCTCAAACTCTTTGGAACGCCCGCTGAAGAGACGGTGGTCGGAAAAGTTTATATGGTGAAAGCCGGGGTTTTCGACGGCCTGGATGCGGTCATCGATTGGCATCCCTCCGATGAAAATAAAGTAAAAAACCAGCCGGGCCGGGCCATGAACAATTTTGAAGTTGAATTCTTCGGGCAAGCGGCTCATGGATCCGCGGATCCCTGGAATGGCCGCAGCGCCCTCGATGCTGTCGAGCTCATGAACTACGGCGTCAACATGATGCGCGAGCATGTCAAACCGACGGCCCGAATTCACTACGTGATTCCCAATGCCGGTGAAGCGCCCAACGTGGTACCGGAATACGCCAAGGTCTGGTACTACGTTCGTGACATCAACCGGGAAGAAGTGCAAAAGTACTACAATCGTATTTTGAATATCGCTAAAGGTGCCGCATTAGCGACTGAGACCACATACAAAGTTAATTTAATAACCGGCGTTCATGAATATCTTCTAAATCGGCCGCTTCAGGAAGCGATGCAGAAAAATCTTGATTGGGTCGGTGCCCCTGAATTTACAGAAGAGGACCAGAAATTCGCCCGCACACTGCAGCGAAATGTCGGTAAAGAGGAGAAGGGCTTTAGTAATAAAATCGAACCTTTGGAGGATCAACCCGGTGCACCGGAAGGCGGTTCAACCGATGTCGCTGAAGTGAGCTGGCTGGTGCCAACTGCAGGGTTCCGTATTGCCACGGCAGCACAGGATGTTCCCTGGCACAGTTGGGCAACCACCGCCTGTCATGGCACCGAAGCCGGTCGGAAAGGGGCGCAGGTTGCGGCAAAAGTCATTGCTGCTACAGGCGCAGATCTTTTTACAAACAGTGATTTGCTTAAAGAAGCTAAGGAGTTTTTGGAGAAAGCGACAGAGGGAAAGCCGTATGTTTCGCCTTTGGATGAAGGGGATTTGACCACGGCTAAGTAACCCGAAACGATTCCATCCCGACGCTTCGGGATGGAATCGGTATGGGTACCTTAGGAGTTAAATATGCAAAAGAGCAAAATGATTTTAATTCTATCCTATATTCTTTTCACCGCCCACTTGCTGCTCGCCCAGGAAAAAGAACAAATCACTGTTGAATGGATTTACAGCGACAAAAGCCGCGAACTGACTGCGGTGCCGAGATTTGTCTGGCTGAATGATAACACTGCCATTCTTTATGACCTGCGCAAACCTGAAGAAGAAAGAACTTTTGAAATACTCGATCCTGCTTTAGCAAAACGCAAATCTATTTTGGACATGACCAGGGCTGTTAATAGCCTCAAATCTTTTATTGGGAAAGAAGATTCAACGTTCATTTTACAATGGCCCATCTCTTTTGACGGCGATGGCAAGCGCGCGCTTTATCTGTTCAAAGACGATATTTATTTGCTTAACCTGGCAGAATCGAAATTTCACCGAGTCACGGATACCGAGGAAAAAGAAAAATCAGCTAATTTTTCACCGGATGGCAAAATGCTGGCTTTCGTGCGTGCGAACGATTTGTATGTTTATGACATTGAAACAAAAAAAGAGCAGCGTCTAACCACGGATGGTTCAGAAACCACCCTGAACGGCACACTGTCCTGGGTTTACTGGGAGGAAATTTTCGGACGCCGCGATATCGGCTACTGGTGGTCTGACGATTCTAAGTCAATCGCTTACTTGCAAACAGACGAGTCACCGGTTGCGGTCATGCATTACGTCGATTTTAAACCGCAGGTGCCGCGGGTTATCAAACAGCGCTATCCGAAAACCGGTACCGCTAACCCCATCGTTAAAGTCGGAATCATGGAACTGGAGGATACCGAAACCACCTGGATGGATTTGCCCGACTATGAATACCTGGCGCGGGTAAAATGGCTGCCGGACAACAAACGCCTCGTTGTGCAAACCATGAACCGGGCGCAGACCGAGCTCGACATGTATTTCGTCGACCGCTCAACCGGCAAATCCAAACACATCATGAAAGAAGCTGATGAAGCCTGGGTGAACATCAACGACGATCTTTATTTTTTAAAAAATGGCAAACATTTTATCTGGCAGTCGGAACGGGACGGTTACGCTCACCTTTATCGATTCGATATGAAAGGGAAGCTGGTGAATCAGATTACCAAAGGCGAATGGGCCCTGCGTTCTTCGGGCGGCCCTTTCTGGCTGCGGAAGTCGGTTTCAGCAATCGACGGGAAGAACGGCTGGATTTATTTTACCGCGCTGGAAAAATCCTCCGTTGAACGACATCTTTACCGCATCAAGTTCGACGGCTCCGGGATGAAACGCATGACGCCGGAAGACGGTACTCACCGGGTCACATTCAGTCAGAATAGCAAATATTTTTTTGACAGCTTCTCCAACGTAACCACTCCGACATCTCTTTCACTCTACGAAAACAACGGCCGGCTTAAAAAAGTCCTCGCCGGCGCACGCACTGAAATGGCAGCAAAGCTGGATATTCAGACCGCCGAGTTGTTCACCATTCCAACTTCTGATGGCTTTCCCATGCCCGCCGAGATTCTTAAACCAAAGGATTTTGATCCTAACAAAAAATATCCGATCATCTACCACATTTACGCCGGCCCTTCGGCGCCGACCGTTTTCAATGCCTGGACCACGGGACGTTACTGGGACCAAATTCTGCTTAGAAATGGCTACCTGGTGGTTCGCTTTGATCACCGCAGCGCAACCGCCATCAGCAAGAAGCTGGAAAATCGTTTAGTCAACATGATGTCCGGTCCCATAGAGCTGAAGGACATCGTCGACGGGGTTAAATGGTTGAAATCTCAGCCTTATGTGGACGCTGATCGCTTCGGCATCTGGGGTTGGAGCGGCGGCGGCAGCTTTACCCTGAATGCCATGACCAACTCGCAGGAATTCAAAGCCGGAATTTCAGTCGCACCCGTGACCGACTGGCATTACTACGACACTAAATGGGGAGAGTTTGCACTGAAACGGCCGCAGGACAATCCTGAAGGATATGAAAAGACTTCGTATTTGAAAAGCGCCCAAAACCTACATGGACGCCTGCTGCTGGTACACGGCACTAACGACGATAACGTGCACCCGCAAAACTCCTGGGCATTTATCGAAGAGCTGATTCAAAACAATATTCAATTCGACATGATGTTTTACCCCATGCGCAAACACGGCATCTCCGACCGCCCGGCGCGCAAGCATTTGTTTACCAAGATGCTGGAGTTTTGGAAGGAGAATTTGTAGATAGGAAGTTAAAATGTCTAGCGATTGGCATAAAGACGGCTCAAAACGTAAGTAAGACTTATAATAAAATTGCCCAATGGCTGGCTTTACCGCAAGTTCCAGATCTATTTTTAGGGAAGTGAAAAAATTATTTGGAGGACTAAATGAAATCAAAACTTATCTTGGTTCTAATTTGTTTTTTGACTGTACAAGTTCATTCTCAAGACTGGTCTCAGTGGCGTGGACCCAATCGGGACGGCGTGATTTCAGCTTCTGAGGTACCCAAAGCGTGGCCTGAGAAGTTAGAACGCATCTGGCAAATCGAAGTTGGCGAAGGCCATTCGTCGCCGGTCATTTCCGATAAAAAAATATTTGTGTTCAGCAGACAGAACGAGGAAGAGGTCATCACCTGCGTCAATCCAACAAATGGCAAGACAATTTGGCGTCAAAGCTATCCGGTTCCTTATACCATGCATCAGGCTGCCTATGGCCATGGCAAAGGACCAAAGTCCACGCCGATTGCCCGCCAGAATGCCGTTATAACTCTGGGAATCGGCGGTATTCTGTCCTGTTACAACACAGAAAACGGCAAACTGAATTGGCAGAATAAGTTTGCGGATGAATTTAAAAGTGCGTCCCCTATATATGGTGCGGCTATGTCTCCTATTATTTCAGATGGACTGATGATTATCCATGTCGGCGGCCACAGTGATGGGGCTTTGATTGCCGCTGAGGTACAAACGGGCAAAGTCAAATGGAAATGGACAGGAGACGGGCCGAGCTATGCCTCTCCAATGATTACCACTTTCGCTGGTAGCAAGCAGGTGGTAAATTTCTCAGAGGAACATATCATCGGGATTGATTTTAAGACCGGAGAGCTGCTGTGGCGAGTGCCGTTTAAGACACCCTGGTTAGTAAGCTGCGCGACGCCACTATTGGTTGACAATGATTTAATTCTGACCGGCTACGATCAGGGTATGATGAGATTAAAAGTGGATAAGAAGGGCGAAACCTGGTCTACCGAAAAGGTATGGGAAAAACCGGATTTTGGCAATTACATGAACACACCGGTTCTTTTTAGCGATTTAGTCGTTACTTTTGCAGATAGGAACAAAGGACAATATGGCATTCTGGACGCAGTTACCGGGGAGATTTACTGGCGCAGCAAAGGCAGGCAGGGCAGCAACGCCGCGCTTATTCGAGCTGGGGAGTTGCTGCTAAGTTTACAAACAGATGGTAGATTCATTATTTCCAGACCCAGCAAAAATGGACTTGAAATTGTGAAAGAGTATACCGTGGCGGATTCGCCTACCTGGGCACACCCGGTGATTTTTGACAAAAAGATACTTATCAAAGACAAGACTACCCTGGGGCTTTGGAGTCTGGAGTAACGTACTATTAAAATGAAAGTGAACGATGTAACTTTAGATGTTAAAGAAGTGGTTTTGAAGTAAGAAAAATTAGTGAAACTCATCATTTTCAATTGAATCATTCAACACATGATTCCGTATTTTTTTATACCTCTTTTGACGTAGAAGCCGTGCAATTTTCTAATAATCCTTATTCAAACTTCCAGGAGGAGTCATGAAGATCTGTGTAAAGTACGGCTTGGTCTGTTTCTTATCCATTTTACTTTTCTTACCCTCAGCAAATGCACAAACCGAACTCCGCTGGCAAGCACTTCCAAATGCGCCCGGCCCGACCGGATCACGTTATGACGATGTTTTTTTTGTGAACCCATCATTAGGCTGGGTGCTAAACGGCTTCGGGCAGATCTATCGAACCACTGACGGCGGGGAGAGTTGGGAACTGCAATTAAACCAGCCGCAAACGTTCTGGCGAAGCATCGGCTTTGCAGATTCGCTGCGAGGCTGGGCGGGTAATCTTGGCCTGTTTGAGCAGATGCCCCGAGTCACCGATACCAATATGCTTTACCAAACCGTAAACGGCGGCAAAACCTGGACGCCGGTTTTGAACCTCCCGGAGCCAAAACCTGAAGGTATCTGCAGCATATGGGTGGTAAACGACTCGGTGGTTTATGCC
>JADFPY010000319.1 GCA_022562085.1 candidate division KSB1 bacterium
GGCTCGAGGGGGCGGTGATGATGCAGTTGTTTCGGTGGTTTTTGCAGGTTGGTAGAATTTGCTGAAATGAGCCAATAGTGAGAGCTACTAAATTCCCCTCTCACCCATTGCACACTTTGGCAATAGTGTGAACTTTTTTGTCACCCTAAAAGCATGAGACTCAGTGTACCTGATTTGCAAGCCATTTTTCCACTAGCATATCAATTAACCGACAAATAGATCCGATCAGTCCGTATGACAGTCTCGATGAAAAGGGAGGTCAGATCCTTCTCCGCCGATTTCAGATTGGATAGACAAAGGAACACTTGATCCCAATCACCTCTCTCATAGGAAACAGCTAATTGAAAGACCTGGCCCCATGTTCCTTTCTTTCCCAACAAGGCGTTCTTCATATCTTCGGAGACAGGAAGTTTTGACAAAATATCAGAAAGGGGCTGATCCAGAAAGGCGTCGAGCCGGGAAAACAACCCCACAAGGAAAAGTTCTGATGCCTGTTCTTCTAACCCTACTAATGAGGCGAGTGATTCACAGAGATTGGCCCGGAACAATGAACTGAGCACAAGTTCTTCAGACTTATCTTTTCCCATGCTGCTCATGGCAATCAGGGATAACCACTTCTTAGCTTCACATAAACCTATTAAGCTCAAAGCATGTCTAATGGAACGAATCTCGTTAGGAAAACCGAAGTAAGCTGAATTGATATAGCGGAACAGCTTGTAAGAAAGCGTGACCTCCTCCTTAAAAATGTTTTCTAATTGGTCATAATCTAAATTCGGCTGGTTGACCTGTTGCAAGAGTCGCAGAAAATTCAACTTGTAGGCCGGCACATCTCGACCGGCAATCATGTCGGGTTCTGCAAAAAAATAGCCTTGGAAATAAGAATAGCCCATCTCTACAGCTTGTTTAAAGTCTTCATGGGTTTCCACTTTTTTGGCCAGGAACTTAATTCGTCGAGAGTCCACTCTTTGAATAATCGAACTTCTTTGCTCAACTTCGGTGTTGACAAAATCAACCTTAATAATATCGACCAATTCGAGTAGTGGAGACAGTTCAGGCTTGAAGACAAAATCGTCTAAAACCAGTGTATAGCCTAATCGCTTCAATTTTTCGCAGGTGGTCACTATTTCCGCATCAGGTGCCACATCCTCTAAAATCTCCACGCCTATCGACTTATTTGGAAAAACAGTGGCGAACTCTTGCACCAAGAGGTTTCGAGAAAAATTGACGAAAGCCATTTTCCCTCTGGTCAGCGTATCTATCCCAATCGACAAAAAACTATGTGTGAGAACCGTGGACGTCGCCTGGTCTCCGTCAGAGTCGTCATAAAAGTTATTTTTACACCCAGACCGGTATAATAGTTCATAAGCATAGACTTTTTGTTGTCTATCAAAGATAGGTTGTCTCGCTAAAAAAACTTCCATAGTTTGCTCCCGCTCACCTCTTTATCCTCAAGACCGACTTTCTACCAAAAACGTGCCAAAAAGATTGAATCAGGTCTTGGAGTGGTTACAGTTCCCGCCAGGAAAATACTTGACTCACGGTCTCCCTAATTTCATGCTCCCCAAATCTCCCCATATATTCAGAATTATATTGAACCGTAATATGGTTACCCGTTCCGTCGATGTCACCCTTGGCCACAATTCCACCGGTAACTGAGCTTTGAGTGGGGTTGCCGCCGCCATGTATAATAATACCGTCATTATTGCGCAAATACAAAACGCCTTCGACCCGTGATGAACCGTCCAATATAATGTCTCCATCCACCACAAAGATTCCGTAAACTGTTGTTCCGCCGTTGACGCGAAGATCTCCTTGTACCCAGGTTACATTTGGAGTGGTCCCACCGAAATAAAAATTAAAATTTGGGTAACCATGAGAGGGAATAAACACGCTATCTGTTTCCACATGGCCTTGCACGGTAGCCATGGCAATCAAGGTGCTGTCGTCCATGTCGGGGAGGAAAGGTGCATTCGCGAGCATCAGAGATGAATCGGGGTCTCCCGATTCATCTAAGGCGGTAACATTGTCAATATCGTCGGTGGAAAAAATACCAAAATCTTCAATCGGAGGCTGATAACTCATTTTAACTTGCACACCCTTTTCAGCCCGATCTATATAGCCAGTTGAGGTTAATGTTAGCTCGTCATCCTCCTGTTCTATTGAGATTGCAAAAGAGCCCTCCCCTATAGAAACCGTTCCTTGGTAGTCACCGGTTTGACCGTTCAATATAAGCTTAATACCATATTCTACGCCGGCTTCTGCCAAGTATTGCGCTTGAAGCCTTTGCACAAAATTCACCGACATCCGGCTGTCCGTAGTCATCAATGAAAGACTCGCAACGCCCAAAGTCGCAAGTGTTAAAATGATAAAAAATACGAAGGCTATGGAAATCATCCCTTTTTCCTCCGAGAGTTCTGCAAAACATCTTCTGAAAAATCCGGTAGTAACCCAAGAAGACCTCAGGATACCAGGAGGAATGCCCCCACATTGCTCTTTTGCTATAAACGAATCCATGATTCCTATGAGACTCCTAAACTTTGTGGTGAATCCTTGAACTTCGCCAGCTTTTCACTGGCTGTAATTTTTATCGGTATAAAGGGTAAGTCTTTTGTGAAAATTTCAACTTTGGTAATCGACTCTGAACGCAATGTTATGCAGGGCGGCAACGAGTTTATCCAATAGTTTTTCTTTGTTAATTGGCTTAGCCAGATAACCCTGAATATGATTGCCTATTCTCCCTTTAATTTCATTCGTTTCTGCAAGCGTTGTACAAACTACAATCGGTATCTGGGCGTACTCGGGTCTGCCCCGGAAAAGGGTCAGGAACTCAACACCGGTTAAACGGGGCATCAACAGGTCGAGCAGAATCAGGTTGGGTACTTGCTTGCCTTGCATGATAATCATGAGCGCTTCCAGGCCGTCTTCTGCTTCCAGTATTTCACAGCCAAATGCCTCCCTGACAATTTTGACTAATAAGCGCCTTTGATCACTGTCGTCCTCAACAATCAGTATTTTTGCGCTTTCCGCGAGTTTGATTTTTGTGAGTTGCATGATATTTTATCCTCTGTGTTCCATAAATCGCTTGCTTAAATATTAATTACTCCACGCCACTGCATATCGTGAAAAGTGTGGAATCCGGCCATCCACAAATTTAAGATAACCTTCTTCCTGATTGACAATTATCTCAGCTGTCTGCATTTCTACCCACTCGTCCGTTTTACTGTCCAAATAGTAGAGAGTAAGGGTTTCCGGGTTCACGCCGGATAAATCCAGGTTCCTGGCCTCGATATTCAGTAGAGCAGGTGGGCTGAAGGTAATCCCATGGGGGCCGAAAGACATGAGGAAACTCTGGTCATCCAGGCCCATCTGTAGTACAGCATCGCGACTGATGGCTCCAGCCAATACCGTCAAGGTCATTTTTACTTCAACGTTTCCATTATTGTGTTCTAAACCCTTGTAGTCAATGATGAGTTCACCGCCATCCTTCCGGGTGACCTTTTGAGATACCGGTATCATCTTCTTCAGTGACGGACTGCCCGTACCAAATACTAGAATTGTATGTTCACTTTTTGCTTCCGGAGTCACCGGCGAGTTGTTCAAACATCCGCCAAAATTCAGTACCAATCCAGCCGCAAGGGCCAAACCAAAGAGTGGACGGATGAAGTTTTTGAATCTTTTCATTTTAAATTTCCTCTGCGTTTAAGGTGTTAATAAATCATCGTTTGTTTAGCTGCTATTCAGCCCCAATTGCATAGCGGGAGAAATGGTCGGTATAGCCTATAACCACTTTCTTGACTTTGTCAACCTGGTTGCCGATGAGTTCCCACTGTCCGGTGGTCTCGTTGTAATAACGAATTTCGAGGTTGTCTTCGTTAACGCCTGTGAGGTCGGCGCCTTTGTAAGAAAGCTCAACGCGCACTGGCAGATTAAATTTTGTGCCATGGGGTGAGAAATCAGCTCCGCCTTCGAGAAAGCCGGTGGATTCCCACCAGAAGTTAATTTGAATCCAGGTGCTTAGGGCTCCAAAGGGTACAGACAGTCTGCTTATTCCATGGCCTGGAGTGCCGACCACAATAGTACCGCCGAAGGGGCCTATCCATCTCGACCGTTCAAACTCTTTTTTAAGACTCGGGTTTTTTACCTTTAATATTTTGAACCCGCTACTTTGGGTCTCAGATAATTCGGGAGTAAGAGGTGATTGCTCGGTGCAGGCGCTGAAGTGAAGGGTTAGGCTTAAGGTCATGAGGCCCGCTGCGATAAATTGAATGGTGCGTTTCATGTTTATTCTCCTTTGTAGTTTAAATTCTATTCTCTGATGACTGTTAATTATTTGCAAAATACCTCTCTAATTACTCCACGCTAATGCATAGCGTGAGAAGTGGTTAATCTTCAGCATAAGCCACCCATTTACTAAATCAACCTCATCCGGTTGTTGCTCTACCCGAATACCGTCTTCCTGGACATAGTAGAGCTTTGGGTTAGAGCCAGCGTAGTGAAACCAGACAGTTGCTGCCGGTTCGAACGTGGAACCATGCGGCCCAAATTCAAAGAGCAGTTCATTGTTAGCCCTATCTTGGACTACCGTCATGGTAAGGGTTACGTTCTGTCCAGAAAGCTCTGCCGGAGGTGTCAGCGCGCCGTAGAGCAATTCGAATTGCGAGCCTTGCGAGAGATTAATTTTACCGCCCTGATATTCGTTCCACTTTTTGTAGTAGCGGGACGTCATCGAACCTTGCTCAACAGTGTTGCCTGTTGCAGTATCGCCCTCAGGGCTGAGGCTGGGCCTCTTGTTGAGCGTGGCTGTTTGGTCTTTAGTACTGCTGGCCTCAAAAGGCGACTGTTCGGTGCAGGCGTTGAAGTTGATGGCCAATCCAGCCATCAAGAGGCCAGCTCCAACCTTTGCGAAAATTCTTCTAATGGTTTTCATTTTAGGTATCTCCTTTATGGTTTTTCTCCATATGTTTTAGTTTAGTAACACCGTTATTTGCCCCTGTATAGGCAAAGGCAATGCCAAACCAAATAGCGGGTATCTAAGTGGCTATTAATATGAAACTAACGAGTTTTTGAGGAGAAAGTACGAGGATTCACGAATTTGCTGATATCAGCCAACTATTTGCTCATATCAGCCAATTGGCTGATATGAGCCAACATTTGAAGAACACAGCGTGCGGTTGTTGTGGGGGTTAAGGGTACTAAGCATCGTGAAGACAAGAACAGACGTAAAAGCTGGTGGTATAATGCTAAATCACAATG
>JADFPY010000320.1 GCA_022562085.1 candidate division KSB1 bacterium
GAAAACCATTTAGATTTATTTTACCCATCCAGATCGAAGATTGCACGCCGCTGGAGGATTTGAAAGAATGGCAAACCATTGACTTTAGCCAGGGCGATAAAACGGATGAGCTGATCTCCGCCATCCGGCGTGACCGGCAAAGACGTAACAAGCTTTAATAAGAGAGGAATATGTACGAAGCAACCGGCAGTCGCTACCCGGGTTCTCGGCCTTTTCATGATGATGCAGTCGATCGCATTATTTTCAGAGGCCGGGAAAAGGAGAAAGCCAGACTTCTGCAATTGATTCTGGCAGAAAAGCTGGTGGTGCTCTATGCAAAATCGGGGATGGGAAAGACATCCCTTTTGAATGCAGGGGTCTTTCAAGCGCTGCGGCTAAAGGGTTATTTCCCCTTTGCTCTAAGACTCAACGACCCGGAAAAGGCGCCATCGGAATTGATTTATGAGGAAATTGCAGGCGCCGCGCAAATGCATGGGCTTGAGTTCGAAAGTGGCCATAAGGGCACGCTGTGGCAGTACTTCAAAACCACGGAATTCTGGTCAAAGAAGGATGTGCTCTTTACGCCGGTTCTGGTGTTCGATCAGTTTGAGGAAATTTTTACTCTGGGGTTTTCCGAAACGCAAAAAAAAGAGTTTTTTATTCAGTTGGCGGACCTGGTCAGAGGCACCATGCCAAAGTCCCTGAAGGGACAGCCGCAAATACCCAGTGAGTCCTTTTACAGTGATAAACCGCCCAATATCAAAATCGTCATATCCATCCGTGAGGATTTCCTGGGCGATCTCGAGGAATTGGCGGATGACATTCCGACCATCCTGCGCAACCGCTTTCGTCTCACCCCCCTCACTCAGGAACAGGCCAAAAGAGCCATTGAGGAACCGGCTGGCCTGAAAAACAAGCAGTTGCAGACCAGGCGTTTCTCTTATACCAAGAGAGCCGTCAATACCATGATCAAATTTCTCAGCGAAGGCAGGAAAGGCAAAGAAATCGTTCCAACCGACGAAATTGAATTATTTCAACTGCAGGTGCTGTGCCAGCATATTGAGAAAAAGGTCATAACCAAAAAACTAGCAACAACAAAGAAAATCCTCAAGAAGCAGAGAAAAAGAAGCAAAATATTCAAATTACTTTTTCAATATACTCAGAAAAAAGTCCTCCTCCTGGAGCAAAAAACCGCAAACAAGAACCTGCAGATGAGACTTTGGCGGAATATTGAGAAATGGTTCGCTCACAAAATGAAAAAACCAGGCAGCAAAATACAGATCGCGCCAGATGACTTTGGTGGGCTGAGTGGTATGCAAAAGATCTGGCGAAATTTTTATGACACACAGATCAAGCAATTCACGTTCTTGAAAAGGCGAGCAGTTCGAATCCTGTGCGAGACGGGTCTGATCAGCTCAACCGGCAGAAGACTGAGCTTAGAAGCGGAGATGATCAAAGAGAAGTTTAGAGTCACAACGGATATTTTGTCGCGATTAATCGCCAACCGCTTGCTGCGCGTGGAACCGCGGCTAAACGGTTTTTACTATGAACTCAGTCACGACAATCTGGTCTCCCCGATCAAACGCTCGGCAAAAAATCGCAGAGTAAAAACACTCGTGCAAGTACTGGTTGGAACCGGTTTAGCAATTACGGTATTGACGGTCTACATGAAGGCATCCGAGGCATCCGCACTTGAACGCGAACGTCAAGGGGCCATGACATCAGTGCGAGAATACTTTAATTCAAAAAAACCAAATTACGACAAAGCCGTAGAGACGTTCAGGAACGCTGTCGATAAGAACTCAGAAGTCGTTTTCATATACGATAGCTTAAAAGTAGCTCTAGACTATTCAATTGAAGCTTCAAACCCTGATGGGTTGAAGTCTAAAGCAAAGTATGCAGCAAAAGAAATCGCCAAAATTGCCGCCGAGACATACAAAAAAGATAGAAAGTGGGCAGAAGCTACTTCTGCTTATCAGGAAGCAATTACATTCTATCCCTACGATCGAGACACCTATAGGCAATTAGTGGCTGCGTACAAGAATGCCGTCCACCAGAATCAAGAAGTTGCCTCCATGTACGACGATAGATTAAAAGTAGCCTTAGACAGATCAATCAAAGTTTCACCTGATTCGTTGAAGGCCGACGCTATGAATGCAGCAAGGGAAATCGCTAAAATTGCCGCCGAGGCATACGAAGGTCTCGGGAGGTGGCAAGAAGCTAAACTTGCTTATGAGAAAACTATTAAATTCAATCGCCGCGATCAATCCGCCAATGTGGGATTAGCCAATGCATATTGGAAGTTAGCGATTGCATCTGTTAAAAAACAAGACTATGATAAGGCCGGGGAAGTTTACAAGGAGTATATTAATATCGAGGCGGAATATGACTTCAACTATGATAAATTACTTGAAGAATTAAAGAAACAAGATCAGTCATGGCCGGACACACTCTACAAAATTGCATCCGCTGCCTATACCCATTTGGGCGATACATTAAAAGCGCGGCATAAATTAAATAAAGCTATCCGACAATACAAGAAAGCCGTAGCCTTAGACTCGATGAATTACCGCGCCTATGCTAGTCTCGCTCGTGCACATAGAGACCAAAAGAATTATGCACAGGCGAGCACAGCTTTTGCTCAAGCCATCAAATTCGCAGGATCTGATTCCGTGAAACTCTATAACTCTCTAGGACTTACCTATGTGTTTCAAGGAGAGTCACAGAAAGCAAAAGAACACTACTTAACCGCCATCGGCCTGGACTCGACTTACACCACACCGCTATATAATCTCTCCCGGGTATTTTTCGCTGAGGGTGATTTCAAGCAAGCCCTGCAACGCGCGGAGGAGAGTGTGAAAAAGGCCCCTAACAACACGGCCTACCAGCGTAATTTAGAACAAATCAAGAGCGCAATGAAGCTCTCAGCAAAAAAGTGACCGCTCCTTCCCCATGCTACCGAGAACCTTCTGGCTCAAATGCGGTAGCACGATTCCGGAGTCCATTCATGGCTCTCAAGAACGCTATTATTAAAAGGCCAGCACTTAAAGCAAACAAAATACCCAGTGTTAAGTTTTGATCAAAGGTCGCCTGTCCTTTCATCGCTTGAGAGGTTACTATAGCCGTTACACCAATATAACCTGAGATTGCCGGAACAATAACCCGGGTCCGCTGGGCTTCAGTCCAATTTGTAAACATCAGCAGAAATGCCAGAAGAGGCAAAATCTGCAGAGAATGCAGAGCTAGGGCGTGCGGTCCTTTCATAGAGCCGGCCGGGGCAACCATGTGGCTGTTCATGGTAATCATAAAAACACCAAAGACTTGAGCAGCAATTAAAATCAACATGGAACCCCGGATCGCCCATTTAAGAGTCGCGGGAGCCTTAAGAAACGTGAAGGATGCAATCAGAACGCCCACTATAAGTGGCAAATGCATGGCGATTGAAATCCCCATTATGGCGAAAACTCCTGCATCAAAGGAAGTGCTGTTGTTGAAATGAGAGGGGACGCCGCGCCAAACCTGCATGCTGATCAAAAACACTTCGACTAAAGTTGCCAGCACATAAGTTCCACCCAGGGTCCACCATAGCAAACGCTTTTTAGGAAAAAACGTCAGGAACCAGGACAAACTGATTGCGGTCAAACCAAATGCCTCGCCAAAGGTTATCGCTTTGCGGAAGGAGACATCACCCTGAAAAGTGCCGCCGGTTGCAATGAGGACACCGGTGTGAAAAACCCCGCTGGTTATTAGTAAAAAACCCGTGATATAAAGTACTTTCTGGTAGCTTTCGGCGTTTGCCCAGTACTCTTTCAGTTGGGCTGCCATGACTTTCGCGATCGAAGATGTGTTTGAGGGTGCCCTCTTTTTTTCTATGGCGGCTTCGGACATGGATCACTCCTTTCGTCCCAACATCTGCTTAGTAGTCTTGTTAAGAACTAGTGTGCTGACTTCTAGTGCCATTTACGAATTTGGACATAACATGTCACCCCGACACTTCGGGGTGGAATATTTATAGCAATGGCATTTTGAAACCACAAAACTCCACAAGGGGTGACATGTGGGTTAACCAAATTAAGAATCATTACACTATTTTATTTCTAGTAAACTACAACCTTTGCATGCGAAAGATGTGATAATTGATTAAATTATTAAACTGATTTCTGAGAGTCAACTAAATTTTTGGGGAGACTTTCTCGGTCATCATAAGTACCGTTCTTTGAGAACATTCTGGTGGTGCTTTTCATGTCCGGCAATAATATAAGGGAAGGTTCGAACCGTAAATTCACAGCCGCTGGCAATTCCTTTTCTCATCTGCATTTCTTCGTCAAAACTTTTAAATAGAAAAATGTTGGCCTGTCTGACGTGCCGAAATTCTTCTAAAAGATCAGTTAAAGGTAAATCATCAAATTTGGCAAATTTAACATAATCATCCTGTTCCATTCCGGGTAGTTCGCTCTGGTCGTTTCTGGCGATATTTAAGGCACGATAAGCAAAAACGCGCTCGACATCTATTACGTGTCCGATAAGTTCTTTAACGCTCCATTTATCCGGTGCATACCGGTAGAGTGCCTTTTCTTCACTTATATCTTTTAAGAGATGAACCGTTTCTTCAAGCTGTTTCCCCAATATTTCAATAATGTCTCCTTCGGGCACCTGGCTAATGTAAGTATGATAGTAAGGTGCACATTCATTTGCTTCGGGACGGGTCATAGATTATACCTCCTGCTAAAGTTGTGTTGATTCATTTAACCTGAATTATTCCTAGCGCAGCAGAGCCGCATCTCCAAATCCCAAATGTACAAATCCCAAATAAATTTCAAATTTCAAGCTCCAATTTTCTTCTCGTTAATTTGGGTAGGCGTTTCCGTAGTTGCAAACGGTGTACTCCTAAGTTTGGAATCTTAAAAATAATTTTCAGCAGGTGTGCAAAAATACCCCCGCAGTAAGTGAAGACCGCAACTTTAGCGAAATTTTTTCCTGGAATTTTTTCCTCCCGGTTTGATTAAGAGGCTAATTTTAAAGTTATTGAAAATGTCATTACGAATAACAAAATTGATATAGAAGCAGCTTAGACACAATGCATGTATTCTAACATATCAAACGTTCTTTGTCAAACAAAAATATTCTATCTATGGAGTAGGAGGAGCGGCGGTAAGCTCCCACTACTACCCCAATTAAGACATAGTCGCGACCGTTTATTTCCACCACTCCAGTAAAACCTCTAATCAGGGCCGATTAAAAATTTCTCGGG
>JADFPY010000321.1 GCA_022562085.1 candidate division KSB1 bacterium
CTGCAATTGACTTCCTTCTTCACCGGGCTCGAAGCAACCATGCAAAACATCAGCGCCAGCATCGGCTACAGGCTCAATCCGAAAAAAGGAACCAGAACGTTTCTCAAAGACGTGGAGTTCAGTTACGCGCTCAGCTTTCTGGCCCTGCCGCAAAATGTTGGAACTCACATGTTGGTCATCACAAAATATTTTTAGAGTTTTTCGATGAAGCATAGAATTGTCTTTAGTGCACTCATTATAAATCTGTTTTTGCTGAGCGGTTTCTCAATGGCTCAGGAAGAAAGGTTTATTTTAAAGAATCCGAAGATAAAAAAGAATCAAGTTGCATTAGATGTACGCGGTAGATTAATCCACTCATTGAGCTATGCGCGAAGAGTTGGCGATACTAAACTTAGCTTCGGCGGTGGACTTGGTTTCGGGTGGGAACTAAACAGACACACTTTCGAACGGAACATCTGGGAAGCTTCTCATATTGAGATATTCGCTCGCTTCCAACCTTTTCAGGGACTGCAGTTGGATTTCGGGCCAACTCTAATGAGCTATATATATATACTGATGATTGCTCCGAGTGTACAGGCACCTTTCTTGGGATTTACCTTGCGGCTGGTGTGGGGTATGGGCCTTTATTTGTAGGTCCGTGGGTTCGCATAGGTTCTGCTGATGACCTTAGACACGGATCTGAATTCGGGACGATCTGGGGCCTGCATGTCAGATTAGCTCTAAGTTGGGGTAAATAATAATATCGATGATTATTCTATCACTAAGCCTGTGTTGTCACAAGAGGTTTTAACGACATTTGCTTGAATATTTAATTCCCTGATTTTTCCCTGCCAGGCTTTTTGAAGCTGCTCACTTTCGGTCACGCTAAATCCAAGTATGGTAGGCCCGGAACCGCTGATGCAGACGCCCAGGGCTCCGTTTTCATAACCGGTCTTTTCAAGTTCATCGTAACCGGGAATGAGGTGCTTGCGAAATGGCTGGTGCAATTTGTCTTTCATTGCTATTGACAGTATTTCGTAGTTTCTGCTCATAAATGCTTCAGTCAGCAATGCGCTGCGTTGAAGGTTAAAAACAGCATCCCGGTGGCTTACCGTTTCAGGAAGAACTTCCCGAGCTGCTTTCGTCGAAATAGTGTCGTTTGGAATCATCAAAACGCAGTTTAAGCTTTCATCAACGGCTATCTTCCTGGTGAGGATTTTGCTATTGTCCAGACAGCTAATCGTCAGACCGCCGTAAAGGCAAGCAGCTACATTATCGGGATGACCTTCCATATCTGCGGCGATTGACAGTATTTCGTCGTTTTCTAAATTTTCCCCAGCCAATTCTGATGCACAAATCAAACCGGCTATGATAGCCGCTGCGCTGCTTCCCAACCCCCTTTGTAACGGTATTTCGTTGTTTGTTTTAATTTTCAGGCCAGGCAATTTATTTCCCATGGTCTGAAATAACTTTTCAACAGCCTTGAAAACCAAATTATTTTCATCATTGGCAATCTCAGAGCTTCCTTCACCTGAGTTGAAAATTTGCAAACCCATCGGAATAGTGTCTATTTCGACGGTGAGGTACAATTGCAGGGCTAAGCCAAATGTGTCAAATCCGGAACCCAGATTTGAAGTTGAGGCGGGTACTTTGACTTTAACCATTTTTGGAAAGGCCTCTGCTTCCCGGCTTAACCGCCTGTGAGCCTTGTTTGCAGAGTTCGCAATTTTCAGGTGGGAAAGTTTGGATAGTGAGTTTGACTAAAGAAAAAAGCTCTGTGCCCAAATTAACCTGGCCGCCGCTGCGATCGACCAGGCAGCCGGCTCCGGCGAGATTTCCGCCCGAGGCTTTGACCAGATCGATAACCTCTTTCACTGAGCCGCCGGTTGTGATGACATCTTCAACCACCAATAGGTTCTCGCCTTTTTTAATTTCGAAGCCGCGGCGCAGGGTCATCTCGCCCTGCTGTCTTTCTGAAAAAATTGCCCGAACCCCGAGTGACTTTGCAACTTCATGGGTGACAATGATGCCGCCGACTGCCGGTGCAATTACAGCATCGATATGCTTATTTTTAAAATGCTCGCCAATTTGCGAGCACAGCTTTGCAGCGATTTCGGGATGCTGCAGAACTTTTGCGCCCTGAAAATAGCGGTTGCTGTGCAGCCCGGAAGTCAGGATAAAGTGACCGGTTAGGAGGGCCTCTGTTTCTGCAAAGATTTGTAGGATTTCTTGTTCAGTCATAAAATTTTTTATACCTTGGTAGAGGCTGTCCAAAAAGAATACAGCGAAGGCGTCTCGCCGAGCGTTTTTTCGAAGTTCTGCGCTTAGCAATCCTCGGCGGGACGCCTTCGGACTAGTTTTTTTGACTTTTTGGACAGCCTCTACATTTTTGGTTTTCTGATTTCATTTATTTGATTTTTTAAAAGCTCTGCCTCCCGTCCTGCCGCCTCCGCAAAATCACTGCCGCTTGATTTATAAATAATGCCGCGGCTTGAATTAAACAACGCCAATCCCCCGGATTCATCCGTGCCATTTAGCACGGATTGCTCTAAGTCGCCGCCTTGCGCGCCAATTCCCGGAATGAGAAAAGGAATGCCCGGAGCGAGTTTTCTGACTTCGGCAAGCTCTTCGGGATGAGTCGCGCCGACCACCAGACCGCAATTATTTTGAGTATTCCAATTCTCGGTAACTTGCCGGATGACGATTTTATAGACCGGCTCGGACCCCACCTGCAAATGCTGAAAATCTTTCGAACCGGGGTTGGAAGTAATTCCCAGAATAAAGGCCCCTTTCTCCGGCCACTGCAAAAACGGCTCGACCGAGTCTCTGCCCAGATAGGGATTCACGGTAACGGCGTCAAAACCGAGGTTTTCAAATATTGCCCGGGCATACATTTCCGAAGTGCTGCCGATGTCGGCCCGCTTGGCGTCGGCGAGCTTTATGATGTTGTCCGGAATCAAGTCCACGAGTTTTTCCAGAGCGGCCCAGCCTTTGGAGCCGTGTGCCTCGAAAAAAGCAAAATTCGGCTTGAAGGCCGCGGCCACATGTTTGGTGCTGTCGATGATTTCCGAGCAAAATTTGAAAAGCGGGTCCGGATCTGATTTGATGCTTTCCGGAAGCCGCCTCAAATCCGGATCGAGACCGACGCAGAGCAGGCTGTTTTGCTCCCGAGTGATTTGTTGGAAACGCTGGTTAAAATTCATTTAGTTTCTTAAGAGTGCCTTCTATTTAATCTCATTTTGATATCGCTGCCAATTTGCTTCGAGTTCTTTTAATATATCATTGAACCGTGGCAAATCACGGATTTTATTTATGAATGGATCCTTTGCTAAAAATGGATAGTTTTCATTGCCAAATTCGATTTGACGCTCAATCCAGAGAATAGCTTTGTCTAATTCACCAAGTTGAGTCGAAATCTGTCTTGGCCACCAGGTTTGAAAGGGTTCATTTGTTGCATACTGAAGCAGTTCAGGAGTCATCAGTTTGGTACTTTCATCGGTTTTGTTTTCCAGGGCCAAAAGCAAGGCTTCGGCCAAGTTTACCCGAAAATTGTGAGGTGCAACATCTTTTGTTTTATCTAAAGTTGCACGAGCATCCGATAATCGACCCAGCATCATTTGAGCCCAGGCTTTATCCAGTAATAAAAACACATTGGTTGGATAGAGGTTTAATATCTCATTTAAAATTCGAAGGCTTTCTTCATTTTTTCCCTGCATACACAAAATGACTGCTTTTTTGTGATGTGCCGACCAAAATAAAGGATCGATATCCAAAATCTCCTCGACAGCCTTTAATGCTTTATCGAGCAGGCCATAAAATTCGTAGACATTAACCAGGGTTAGCCAGCCTCCAACTTCACGAGGATTTAAATCGATCGCGTTTTTTGCTTCTTTATAACTGAGCTCCCGCTTTCCCTGGCGAAGATAAATCATGCTCAAAATTGCATGTGCTTCCGGATCATTCTCGTCTATTTTTATCGCCCGTAAAGCCTCGAGCTCTGCCTTTTCCAAAAGGGTGGGATCGTTGGACTGTCCAGTGTCCAGTTTAAAATAATTGGATAGTGATTTGTACACGAAGGCGGCGACAAAACTTGGATCTAAAGCAGTTGCCTTGTCAAACATTTCAAGACCGCGGTCGAAGTCAAAGGCATTCAGCGCATTTAGGCCTTGTAAATAGTATTTGTAAGCTACGGGATCCGCTGAGGCTTTTTCTAAGTTCATTTCAAGCGCAAGTTCATCGCTTTTGAGACCTAAAAGAGGAAAAATTCGCGAAACATAAGTGGTGCTGAAATCCATAATTCCGGCAGAGAATTCTTCCAAACCGACATGACTATAATCCTTCAAGTCGATAACAAACGCAGAAAACCGAAATTCGCCGTTTCCCTGTCGTGCGACAGTCCGAATCACAAAGTGTTGATTGTAACGCTCTTTGAGTTCCGCCAAATCATTCTTATTTGCCTGGAATGCTCTAACAATTTCTGTAGTCAGAGGTCGGACGCTTTCGAAATTTTGTAAGTCATCCAGGACTTGATACCATAGACCGTCAATCCAGGCTTTATTTTCATCGCTTAACCGTTCTGTTTCAAATGGTAGTACGGCAATACGAATCGCCTTTTGATTAAAAAAATTCTTGTATATATAGACTCCACTTAGAATCAGAAAAACAAAAAAAATTGGCAGCAGCAAATTTAAAAAAAGAGGTTTTTGGTGCTTTTCACGTTTAATTGCTGATTTATGAGTGTGTTGAATCTTTTCAGTCGTTATCTTAAGATCACGCTTAAGGTCTGCAAGCAGATCATCAGCATGTTGGTAGCGGGTTTCCTTGTCCTTGTCCAGAGCCTTGTCAACAATTCGTTGTAGTCCCTCAGAAACGCCGGTTTTGTAGCGCGCCAAGGGTTCCGGCTCCTCGTTCATAATGGTGTAGGAGACCGCGGCATCGTAGTCCCCTTCAAATGGGGTTCGGCCGGTAATCATCTCGTAAAGCACCACACCGAAGGACCAAATATCTGAGCGGTGATCCACATCCGCTGCATTGAGCTGCTCCGGGGACATGTAGTTGAGTGTGCCTAATGTGGTGCCTTCTTCCGTTAACTTGGTTCGGCCTCGTGCTTTCGCCACCCCGAAGTCGGCGATTTTCACGCGACCTTTCGAGTCTATCAGAATGTTGTCTGGTTTGATATCGCGGTGCACGATACCGGCCTGGTGGGCTTCGCTGAGACCTTCGCAGATCTGGCTGGCAATGTCGAGAA
>JADFPY010000322.1 GCA_022562085.1 candidate division KSB1 bacterium
GGGCAATGACAAAAACGGTTCGCCCCTTCATCAACCGCTCGATCGCCTCCTGAACATACCGCTCCGACTCGCTGTCCAATTGGCTTGTGGCTTCGTCCAACATAAGGATCGGCGGATTCTTGAGGAGCGCACGGGCGATGGCAAGCCGCTGACGTTCCCCTCCGGAGAGCTTCAACCCCCGCTCCCCAATGACCGCCTGATACCCACCTGGGGTCCGTGTGATGAATTCGTGTGCATGCGCTAAGTGCGCTGCTTCTATGATGTCACGGTTCGGCGCCCCAATTTTCCCATACGCAATATTGGCTTCGATCGTGTCGTGGAAGAGAAACGTCTCTTGCGTCACCACACCGACCTGGTCTCTCAGAGAACGGAGTGTTACATCGCGCAGATCCACCCCATCCATCAAAATGCTTCCCTGCCACGGGTCGTAGAAACGGGGAAGCAAATTCACCAATGACGTTTTCCCGGCACCGCTCCTTCCCACAATGGCGATGACCTCCCCCGCGGAAACCTGAAAGGCGATATTCTGGAGAATGTCGCCATCTTGGTATCGAAAGGAAACGTCTTGGAATTCAATCGTCTTTTGAATCGGCGAAAGGGTCCGCGCATCCTTTTTTTCGATGACACTCGGGAGGGCATCCAGAATTTCAAAGACGCGGGGAACGATGGCAAGCGTTTCCTGAAGAAGCCCATAACTTGAGGTGAGCTTCTTGGCAGGTTTGATCAAAGAAAGGAGCGCTGCTAAAAAGAGAAGAAGAATCCCACCGGAGAAGGTCCCCTGAAGAACCTCCCGGCCCCCGATAAAAAGAATGAAAATGGCACCGACCGAAGCCACACATTCACTGAAGGGGCCGAGTGCAATGACCCGTTTAACCCGCTTCATTGTATAGCGGTAGAAGTTCTGGTTCGCCTTTTCGAACTTTTCCCTCTCATAGGGCTCCATGTTAAAAACCTTCACGATCCGGACACCCGAGATGAATTCATGGAGCGCGGTCGTAATGTCTGCCATACTTTCCAGAGCACTGATATTGACTTTCTTGAGTCTTTTCCCGATCAGGGCAACAGGAATCGTAATGATCGGGATGAGGACGAGCGAAAGGAGCGCCAATTTCCAATGAATCCCGAAAACGATGGCTCCAAAAAAGAGAATCTGGATGGGACGGTAAATGAGATCGGTGAGGCCGACCGCCACCGAATCCTGGAGTTTCCCGACATCATGGGTGAGGCGGGAAACGAGGGTTCCTGATTTCTTCTCCGAAAAATAATCGAGGGAAAGGGTCTGGATCCTCTCAAAAAGGGCATTCCGGACATCCCGGACAAGCCTTTGAGAAAGGTCGGTCATGAGATATTCTTTGAGAAAAAGGAAGAAAAAATAGAAGACGCGGTCGTCAGGGCGAAAGTATATGCGGAAGCCGGAGCCGATTGTATTTACCCAATAGGCCCCGGCGATTTGGAAACGGTTCGGATCTTAAGGAGCCGTATCGCTTCTCCAATAAATATTCTTGCCACACCCGCTGCAGAGCCACTTACGGTACTAGAGGAAATCGGCATTAATCGGGTTAGCTTCGGGCCCTTTATCTTCAGGTCGTGCTTAAGAAAGTTTGTAGATATTGTTGATAAGTTACACGATTCAAAAAACTACGATTGCTTCAGTAACAAAATGCTGTCGGGCCCTGAAACGAATGCATTTTTAACTCAAGATTTTGAATAGTTATGACACCCGACATGAGTATCCGATTTTGGCGGTTTTCAACACGGAGGAAAAGTGATATCACTGAGCCATAGTATGAAAACTTACACCAAATCTATTAACCCGTTGTGCGCATTAAAAATAAAGAGATTGCACATAGCGCCATAAAGTCCTATATTTTGTTAAACCCAACAAACATAAGGATTAATGCCATGTACAATCTCGTTTGGAAGTTCAAGAAAATTCTATCAATTGTCAAGAAAAACCTCATTGATGTTCTTGATGAGCACGGAAATTTGACCAAGCCAGGCAATAAGCCAAAGTTTTCCGATGCCGAAGTAATCACGCTAAGTCTGTTATCAGAAGCCCTTATGTTCGACAGTGAGCATTATCTGTTCAAAGTTTTGAACAAGAATTTCAAAGCGGCATTTCCTAATCTGATTGACAGGTCAGGTTATAACAGACGCAGAAAGAATCTCAATCGGTTAACCGAGAGAGTCTGGCGCTCGTTAGTCAAAAAACTCGCCTTCGGCGAGGTTACTTTCGTCATCGACTCCATGCCGATTCAGATCTGTAAGTTCAGCAGAGCGAAGCGGTCTCGTGTTTGCCGGGAGAGGTATGAAACGGCTCCAGACTATGGTTTCTGCGCGGCTCAAAATCAGACCTACTTTGGTTATAAGCTGCACGGACTGGCCTCCTTAAATGGAATAATCACTGATTTTGAGCTTACAAAAGCAAATGTTGCTGATATTCATTATCTCCAGGAAATCAAATATCGATACCCTGGCTGCACAATTCTTGGTGACAAAGCCTATCTGAACAATCCATTGCAAACTGAACTATTCGAAGAACAGCGCATACTTCTAAACACTCCGATGAGAAAAAATCAAAAAAATTACAGAAAACAACCGGCAATATTTAGAAAATCTCGAAAGAGAATTGAAACTATCTTCTCTCAGTTCTGCGGCCAATTTAAAATTCAAACTAACTATGCCAAATGCTTCGATGGATTCGCGACAAGGCTCATGGCAAAAATCGCTGCTTTTACGCTCTTGCAATTCCTAAACATTTTCGAATTCGGTCGGGAACTCAATCATGTTAAACATACGCTTATTTAATGCGCACAACGGGTAAAGAATAATATATATATATAGGGTTTTTTCATTCGGAGGACTATTATTTCATACCCTGGACAGTTATTTCATCGAATGGACAATTATTTCAGGTCAAACATGGTGGAGTCGGGGTTGCTTGCGCAAGAATACAACCTTCATGGTCAATTGACCTATTTGTCAGCCGTATGAGAAATCTGATTTACAAGGTACAAAAATACTCGTCGTCTGACTTGACTCAGGCCTTTTTCAATTTGTTGAATATTGTCCTGGACAACCTGAACCCGCAGAAAGTCTTCATCAACGAGCTGGTCTAAATATTTCCTGATGGTATGATAATTTGCAGGCTGGCCAGTGGCTTCAGTGAACCGTCTTCGCGCTAAGTTGACATCTGCGACAACGAGCTCCTTCATAATACCGCGGAGAATCAACTTCACTTTGATTTTTGGTGGCCTGCCACCAGCTTTTCTTTCGTCCATTTTCATAAGTTACGATCCCGGTGATTCCAGAGAATAGTGAGAGTCTTAATGTTTTTCTGCAAATTCAAAACTGGGTTAATGATCATCACGGTGGACCGAATCACATCAATCAGGCCTAAAGTTTCTAATTTATGAATCTTCCTCCTTAAGGTTCTTGCAGAATAGTTCAATCCCTTTGTCCTCTGAACGAGCGTGCTAAAAGCAAGCGGTTTTGGCTCTGGAAGATAGATGATTTCAAGAATGCGAATTTCAAGATGTCGGAGTTCAAACAACAAATCCTCCCAATCGATATTATTCTGACCAGGATGTTTTGAATTAAGGTTAGCTTCAGTTATTGTCTGATTAGAAAATTTGTTCCTGGCCATATTATTTTTTTGTTTACATAGCTTTTATCTATCACTTTTTCTACTAATGATTTGTTTTATATAAACATTTCGAATGGAACCGTTATTTTTAAATAAGAGTGGTGCCTCGCTTATGTATTAAAATGGGTGTATATGCTGGAAGATGTGGTTTTTTGAGAAAAAGGTAACAGAGGAAGAATTTAGTAAGTTTCAAAAGCAGGTCCAAAAATCTTTTCAAAAAGTAAAAGCAGATAACCGTGATCTTGGGAAGCAACTAACAGTTCTAACAAAAGTCACTATGGCACTAAGTCCATTGTCAAAGCGGTTCACTGAACTGCAGCGTCAGTTCACTGAACTCCTAAAGCAGTTCAGTGGCGGTTCACTGAACCGACCGAAAAAAGTGGAACAATCGCCTCCTCAACTGAAAGAAGAAAAGAAACAGCCTTCAGGATTTAGTGATATACAGTCCGGACATCTAACCCAACTTGAACAGAAAGGTTTGATATTTATCGGAAGGCTACAAAACGAAAGCGGCAGTCAAATGATTCCAGTGGGAAGTCTGACGTCAAATCTCTATCCTGATAGGGTTAATCGACGAATCAAGACCACAGTCTCGAATATTCTAAAAAAGCAGGTCGAGTTAGGCTTAGTCAATCGAGAACGCCGTGGGAACTGTTGGTATGTTGCTCTGACAAGCAGAGGCTATAAGGCTGTGAAAAAGGTTCTGCATCAGAATCAGTTAAAAAACTTGATGCAATTGTACGAAAAGAAATGAATCGTACAATTAAATGGAGTTCACTGGCAGTTCACTGAACCGTTCTATGCAGTTCACCAGCAGTTCACTGAACCGTTCTATGCAGTTCACCAGCAGTTCACTGAACCGTTCTTGCAGTTCACTAGCAGTTCACTGAACTGCATCAATAACCGACAACAGGTTTTCTGGAGAAATACAATCATTTGATTTGGTGATTGGCCTTAAATTGAATACGAGTGTGTTGTCTGCGAGGCTTAATCCCGCACCCTAAATCTACTTTTGAGAAAATAATGTTTGCTCGCTTCTCACACTTAGCAAGCCGAAATGTAAAATTCGTTTCAATTGTAAATTTTTTTGAATAATCCTGTAAAAGAGCCCGAATGGACTCCAGAGTAGCCTTCAACATATAGAGCTGCAACTCTATATTTTTAGTTTTCTTATGATAAGGGTCTTTGAATTTTGCTGATGGTACCTGTTCCAATCTTTTAAGCTGATGTTCTAATGCTTGAAATTTTTCTTTCAGCATGAAATAGTGAGACATGGTGCTTGCGGGCGTAAAAAAGCCCGATTCTGTGGGCCAATTGACCAGGCTATGGTTTGGTACACTCAATTTCGAATCTCCTCCATATCCAATAAATAGGAAGATTGTTTATAAAGTTTTTGGTTTTTGGATGTAGTTGCATATATAAGAAAAAGAATGTCTATTTGTAGAAGACTAAGATTTGTTCGGTATAGCGGATATTTAGTTCTTTATTATCATTGGGTGGAATTTCCCTAAATGTTGAAAGATTGAATGC
>JADFPY010000323.1 GCA_022562085.1 candidate division KSB1 bacterium
TCACCGGCTCCACCATCTAATAGGATGAAATCAGAATTGTTTTCGGTACTAGAAAACAATTTGATTGGTAACAAACCAAGTGATTTTTTCCATTGTGATATATCATTTAATTTAATCATCTTAATTATTTAATCTTCTCTATTTTGTTTGCGATCAATTTTATAGCACATAAAATTTTTCAGATATTTAAAAAAACATGCTGCAGTAGATGGAAAAATTTTGTTAGTTCCACTCCCTCTAAATGACAAATAGGCAGTTTTCAGTCAGACACTAACTAAAGTATAAGATAAGAAAAGTAAAAATCAATGGAAATAAAGTAACTTTAGCAATTTCTCAAATCGGCATGCTCAACAGCCGGGGAATTCTGGATCGGCCGCCGCTGGAGGTGCTGCGGGCGGAGGTTTGAATAAACGCCTGTTTTAATGGCGTTATTAATCAAGCGGTGTTTCAATTTGGTCTGGATTAAAAAGCCCTCACTTTTTTGCCAACCAAAAAACGGAACAGTATACCAAATCGGAACATTGAGTTAAATATTTCATAAAAAACAGTTAGTTATGAGGAATGAATTTCTTTTTAAAGGGAAATTTATACCACAATGCACATAACCATTAAAAAGTAAAGAGAAACTGGAAAGTTTATCCTATTAACTTAAGTCCTTAATTATTAACTATAATTCGCTTGATAAAGTAGTTATTAGTACTATGGCACAATGATTGCTAATATCTACGGTTGAAAAAATTTAATCGGTACGATTTTAACGTTAGTGCTGACAGAAATGCATAATCAAAGTGGCTTTACCCTGATTGAACTCATTCTGCTCATCGTGATTATCGGTCTTTTAGCCGCTGTTGCTGTGCCTAAATTTGTTGATCTGAGTGACAGCGCAGGAGCTGCTAAATGTAAAGCCAACCAGGCCGCTGTCGAAGCCGCCGCTGCTATCGTTTATGCCGACAGTGCCATTGCTGGCAATCCACAATTTCCAGATCCTTTAGTGGGCTCTATGTTCAAGTCCGGATCAATCCCTACTTGCCCCCTCAAAGGCAAGAATATAGATTACGACGACGCTACTGGCACGGCGGAGTGCCCGGAAAATGATCCTGATCATCAACGGTAATTGAAATTTCAAGATTATCTATGATGTAGGAAACTTATAGAAGGGAAGCATCAAAAGTACGGCTTCCTTTTGCAGTTTTATTTCAAATTCAAATATGACGTTGGTGTTTTCACCTACGTCATTTACAACATAAGATTTTGTGCTCGTGTAATATGTCAGTTACGATGAGTTATCCCACACTCTCGTTCCCAAGTTAAACTTGGGGACGAGTGGCAGTCTAATCAAGACTGAGGTATGACGTGCTCGTCGTTACCTTTTGCACCTAGGTCAAATATGAAAATTGTTCAATACAATTTCTAACTCAAAAAGTTACAGATCAAACTGGTTTTACCCTCATTGAACTCATTACGGTCATCGTGATTATCGGTCTTTTAGCCGGGTGTTGCTGTGCCTAAATTTGTTGATGTGAGTGATAGTGGACAAGCTGCTAAATGTAAAAGTAACCAGGTCGCTGTCGAAGGCGCCGCTGCTATCGTTTTTGCCGACAGTGCACAGGCTGGTAATGCGCAATATCCAGCAGCTATGACGCCCTCAATGTTCAGGCACAACGAAATCCCTACTTGCCCCTTCGATGGCAGCAATAATATCTTACGACAACAGCAATGGCATGGCGAGCTGCCCGAATAATATTTCTACTCATGCACGGTTTTAAGGGTACCGGCCTCGTCAGAAGCGAATGATACTCGATACCGGATAAACGAAATCTAATTGATCATCAAGAAAATTCGGTCTGGATTAAAAAGCCCTCACTTTTTTTCCCAACCAAAAAATGGAACAGTCGCTACCGGGCATCGAGATTTTGAGTCAACGAGAATTACTATTCTCATAGTTGCAACGAATCTAGTTTCCGCTTCGCCTCATCGACACCAGCTTGAAGATTGCACGCCTGATATAATTCTTTCGTCTCTTCCCAGGCAGTTTTAGCCTCCGAAATTTTGCTGCGTTTCTCAAGAACTAATGCGAAGCCGCGAAGAGTGTTTGCCAAGTCACCCATATGCGTTTGTGAGTTAGCTTTGTACAAATCTATCACCTTTCTGTAGTTACTTTCTGAATCAGCATCATTACCAAGTGCGCGTTGTAAATCCGCGATATGTCTTGTTGAGTGTGCAATCCTGTCTGAATTGTTGGCCTTTTTGTAAAACCCTAATGATTGTTGGCAAAACTCCAGGGCTTTGGGAAGATTGTCGTGATCGGACTCAAATTGCATGTATACATGAAATATTCGTCCGAGAGAATTGTAATCATCATCTTTGCTAAGTTCTTGAGCCTTCTTTACCAGATCTCGAGCTTCCTCATAATTTCCCACACGTCTCTTATTCCATGCCTCTTCTAAAAGCTCTTTTATATCAGAATTATCAGACATAAAGTCTCCATGGATATTTTGAAAATTTGTTGGGTTCGAGACAGCGAACCCAACCGGGCTAACTAAATTAGAAGATAGAACAGTAAAAATCAATAGAAATAAAATCATTAATTATAAAGCTTGTCAAGGAAAATTTTTCAGGAGGGTACTTCAACTTCTGATAACAAACGCTGTCCGAGTCTACAATCTATGGATAAGACTTTTTGTAACTTTCTACTATAATTGTTGTAAATAAACGATTGTTACACTTGGTTGCTCGCTGACTAAATGCTTCTTCCCGGATTTTTTATGAGCAGCAGCTTCGACCCTGGTCCATGAAATTCTGCAAAACAATTTAAGAGGGAATCATGACTTTATTCAAAATTTGCCTGGTTAGCATGATTTTTTTCTCTGTTGCCCAGGCTGGGGATTGGCCGCAATGGCGCGGGCCAAATCACAACGGTGTGACCCATGAAACGCTGGCCCTGACAACAGATTCGAAATTACAGATTCGATGGAAAAAATCTCTGGGTATCGGCGGCTACTCGAGTGTGGTCGTTGCCGAGGGTCGTGCCTACACGACCTTTTCCGACAGCAAAAGCGACTACGCAATCTGCTTCGATGCGGAAAGCGGAGATGAAATTTGGCGTTTTAGAATTGACGATTCCCGGCCCGCACGCGGCAATGCAGATATAGGTCCGCTGGCGACGCCGGTTGTCTCGGGAGATATGGTTTATGCTGTTAGTGCGCGCGGTAGCTTCCATGCGCTTACGGTCGCACAGGGCAAGATGGTTTGGAAAACGCATCTGCAGCGAGACCAGGGTGGAAGCATTCCTGGACACGGATTCACATCCTCGCCGGTTGTAGCGGGGAATGCAGTGCTTGTCCAGGTTGGTGGCAAAAGCAGGAATTCACTCATTAGCTTTGACGCAAAGACCGGTAAAATTAATTGGGGTGTTTTTCTGGACGCGATGGAGTACTCCTCGCCCTCATTGGGTGGGCTTGCCGGCCAAGAGCAATTGCTGATTCGCACCGATAGACATTCGTATGGTCTGGACCCCGTGACCGGGCAGGTACTCTGGAATCACTCTCAATATCTGGGTCAGCAGAGTTTTGCCACACCGATCGCAATCGAAAAGGAATATGTGTTCATCGCAGGATTCGACAGGAGTTTATTGTTGAAGATATCAGAAAACCAAGGCAATCTCAGCTCCGAAGAAGTCTGGCAGAGCCGTGACCTGCGGGGCAATTTCAGCGAGCCCGTTTATTATAACGGACACCTTTATGGATATAATGCGGCTTTTTTAACCTGTGTCGACGGACTGAGCGGCAAATCTCTCTGGAAGTCCAGACGGCCGGGAGACGGCTCTCTGATTCTGGTTGATGACAAACTTATGGTGCTAGCCGGTGATGGCAAGCTCACTATAGTGAAAGCCTCCCCCCGGGCTTACGAAGAAATACAGAGTATTCGAATTCTCTCCGGCCGATGCGTAACCCCCGTGAGTTTTGCGAATGGCAAGATCTATGCGAGGAGTTTGCGTGAAATCGTGTGTGTGCAAGCCAGATAACAAATGCGGCACCCCCGGGTAAACCAAACGCCATTTGTCGAACACCATACATTTGTTGCGAGCTGTTTTCTTATCGATATAAATCACCATAGAGGTATTTTAATCCTGAATCAATAAGCACTGTTACAATTCTTTTTCCTGCTCCAATAATTCTTGCCCTTTGAATGGCTGCCCAGACATTTGCTCCCGAGGTGGTTCCGCCAAAAATTCCTTCCAATCTTGCCAGTTTTCTTGCAGTTTCATAGGCATCTTCATCTGATACAGCCATTATTTCATCTGCCAAATCTAACCTGCATATAGATGGCACGAATCCTGCGCCAATTCCTTCTAATTTGTGAGTACCCGATGTGTCACCACCTGAAAGAGCACGTACATTCAGTGGTTCAATAGCGATGCATCGAATATTTGGTATTTCATTTTTAAACACTTCTGCATTTCCGGAAAAGCAGCCCCCGGTTCCAACTCCCATTATGAATTCATCAATGTCGTTTCCAAGAACATCTAAAATCTCTCTTGCCATGTTATGATATGCATTCCTATTGTCAACATTGTTAAACTGGTCAGTCCAAAAAGTATTTGGAGCTTTGCTTAATTCTCTCGCTCTCTCAATCAAAGAGTCAATTAATTTTGCTGTTATTAAACCACTTTCACTTGGAATTATTTCAAGGTTAGCTCCAAATGCTCTCATTGTCTGAAGTTTTTCTTCTGCAAAAGCATCCGAGGATACGAAGTGTGCAGGGTAGCCTTTATTTGCACATACCATTGCCAAAGAACTTCCCGTACTTCCTCCTGTATATTCAACTACCGTTCCCCCGGGTTTGAGTTCACCTCTCTTTTCAGCTCCTTCAATCATTGAGAGTGCCATTCGGTCTTTCATGCTTCCGGTAGGATTCCCACCTTCATACTTTACATATATTTCAGCACAATTAGGTTCAGACAGTCTTTCTAATTTTATTAGCGGTGTTTTGCCTATTGCTTTCATCTCTTTTTTTCTCTTATTTAGGTAGCATTTTTACCCGAACACAATTCGACATCTGTCTATTAGATTTGTTTGACATCGTGTTGGGTTCGGGACGGCGAACCCAACCAACCGGCTCTTCGCACCCTCTCA
>JADFPY010000324.1 GCA_022562085.1 candidate division KSB1 bacterium
CTTGTAATCTCTGTAAAAGTTGTCGCTTGAATTCTTCACGATGCATACCCAATGCATCAGCGTGTTCCCTTTGGGATACTGTTAGATCACCTTGAGAGTTTAGATTAGTTCCCATCTTCTATCACCAAACTATCTAATGTTGCATCTAAGATATAATCTTCATAGTATAATGCCCCACCATTTGTGCAGTTTACTATCAGTTCTTTAGGCCATTGTCTAATAAAGTACCAAAAGTCATACTGCCAATACTCGAATATTTTTTCATTCTCTGATACCCCGTCATGCTCAAAACCCACTAAGAAAATCTTATCAGCCTTTAGGACTTCTTTGGCATAGTTTACTGCAAAGGTTCCTACATTGGCAAACCTTCGTTCTTCCTTGCTTATCCATCTCTCGAATTTAACACCATTTGCATTTGCCAGATTCACACCAACTCTACCGCCAAGCCATTTGTCCGAGATGCCTTCTCGGGTGTTGATTATCAGAACGGCTGAAAGGCGATCGCCGAAAAGCGCTGGGTAGCCGCCGGCATAAAGATGGACATCCTGCACGATCACCGGATTGATCAGACTTGGCATGCCGCTATTTCGATAGGGATTGTAAATCTCGACGTTATCGAGCAAAATCAAGTTTTGGTTAGGCCCGCCACCCCGGACAATAAATTGGTTTGAAAAATCGCTAGTGGCCTGTACTCCGGGCAGGCTCACAACTGTGCGCATAACATCTTCCAGCGCTCCAGGCATCCATTCAACTTTTTGGGGTGTCACTTTGAATGTTGGTGGTGTGATCTCAAACCGGATATCTTCAGCGCGTTGACCTTCAACCGTAATCTCCGAACCTTCGAGGACAGTTGCTTCAAGTTCAACAGTAACATTCAAAGTTTGTCCGGGTTGGAATTGAATTTCCTGAAGGTAAGTTTTGTAGCCAATTAAAGAAACAGCGAGTTCATATTTGCCAGGAGGGATTTTTTCAATTCTAAAATTGCCATTAGTGTCAGTTGCATCACCAAGATTCAATTCAACGAGAACAACGTTTGCGTTTTGCAGAGCAGTTTGGGGTTTGACGCTTAGAACAGTTCCTTCCAAGATGCCAGTTAAGTCTTGCGGACTTGCTGCATGTGCATAAAAGCAGAAGATAAGCAGTGCGATTGATTTTTTAACCATATCCCACCCTCTTTTTTTGTTGTGAATGAAAAATTTAGCGATTCTCCGCAATTTATGCAAGAAATTATTTGTCTTCATCATTTTTTTAGTTATTTTTAAAATATATATTTTTAATTTAACCAAAAATGCAGAAACTTGGCATAGACCTCGGCGGTACTAAAACCGAAGGCATTATTTTAGATGCCCGCAATAAAGAAATTTTCCGCCTGCGAATTCCCACCGAGCAGGAAAAAGGCTACACTCACATCCTCAATAGCATCAAAAGCCTCTATGAGCATATGGTCGCTGCAATCAGGGGCAGCAGCCATACTTTCGGAATCGGCACCCCCGGAGCCATTTCCCCGCTGACCGGCCTTTTGAAAAACTCGAACACGCAATGCCTGAATAACCAGCCTTTAAAGCAAGACCTTGAACACCTGTTGAATAGAAAAATTGTAATCCAAAACGACGCCAACTGTTTTGCACTTGCGGAAGCAGCCACTGGCGCCGCAGCCGGCAAAGACCTGGTGTTTGGTGTCATCATGGGAACCGGGTGCGGCGGCGGCATTGTTCATAAAGGCGAGGTGTTAACCGGACTGCAAGCCATCGCCGGCGAATGGGGCCACAGCTCAATCGATCCGCAGGGGCCAGAATGCTGGTGCGGTTCGCGCGGCTGCATTGAAACTTTGATTAGTGGCGGTGGTTTGCAGCGGCTTTATGAAATGCATTTTGGCGAAAGGCTCACGTTTGAGGTCATTACTGAGAAATTCCGTAACGGTCAGGAACCGGAAGTGAGCTTTATGCAAACGTTTTTTGAGAATTTCGGGCGGGCAATGGCGAACTTAATTAATATTCTGGATCCGGATATTGTTGTTCTTGGCGGTGGATTATCTAACATCGACGAGCTTTATACCGAAGGTGTGAAACAAGTTGAACGGTTTATTTTCAGTGGTGGTTTGATGACCCCTATTGTAAAAAACAAACTTGGCGATTCTGCCGGAGTGATAGGCGCGGCGCTGATTGGATGTTAAAAATCGTCTCCAAAAGTTTTCCTCCTTTGAAAAATCCTTTTCACTTGCACTTCATTTTAAAAGTCTTAATTTCTTGGTGGGGTAACTCTTGTATCTTGCACCCAGTGGGGATAATCAGAATCCATTTTAGAATGATTAAAATGAAAATTCTTAAAAGAACTCTAATTCTTTGCTTTTTACTTCTTGCCATCGCCAGCGCTGGTGCTCAGTCTCAAGAAAAACCCTTGCGGATATTTGGCTACTTTCAGGATTCATTCCAGCAGTGGACAGCCTTCCAGGAGCGACCGAAACAGAATTCCTTCAGCTTACAACAACTCAATCTTCTTTTTCAAAAAGACCTTGGCGCCAATTGGACTGCGTTTGTCAATTTTGAATTCCTGAACAACTTTTCGTCCAGCCGACAATGGGGCTCGTTTAATCTCGAAGAAGCCTGGGTAAAATACAGAGCCGACATGAGGTTCAACTTGAAGCTCGGCTTACTCGTGCCTAGATTCAACAATCTCCATGAGATTAAGAATCGCACACCATTGCTGCCCTATATTATCAGGCCGTTAGCCTATGAAACATCATTTAGCGAATTCATTCCAATCGAAGTGTTGACTCCTGTCCGGGCGTTTGCCCAGGCTTACGGGTTTTTCCCGGCTGGCGAAGCGAAATTTGACTATGCGGTTTATGTTGGCAACAGTCCAAACATAAGCAATGATCCCAGCCGCGGCCAAACCGGTGTCGACACCACCGCCACATTTCTCTTAGGCGGCCGGTTGGGTTGGCGCTATGGCGACCTAAAATTGGGTCTTTCGGCGACCTATGATAAGGACAATTCAGCAGAGGTTCTGGCGGATTCACTTAACATACGGCGTACCGAACTAAGCGCAATCCCTAAGATACGTTTCGGGGGAGATCTGTCTTATAACTTTGCCAATTTTTCTTTTGAAAGTGAATTTATTAAAGTGAGTCTTGAACAAGACAATCCAAAGTTGGAACGAAATCTCGATTTCTATTATGCCACTTTAGGCTATAATTTTACAGAAGCGCTCTTTATTTATGGCAGTTACTGGTTGTTAGATTCCCATGCGGCAGTACCCGCACTTCCAAATGAGAGAAAAAAAGAAGATGAAGATGTCAAAGTTACAACCTTTGGCGCTTCTTACAACATGATGGACCGAGTCAGGCTTAAAGCTCAGTTTGCCCGGGTCAAACTTGACCATGAGGAACAAAGACTGTTAGATGGTGTGGTCACAAGAATAGAAGACAATTTCAGCGTTTTTGCGCTTGCTGTTTCCGTATTATTTTAAATCGAGATTTCTATAATTATCAGCAGAAAAAATAAAATGAAAATCGCGATTGTAACCCTATTGTTTCTGTTCAGCTGGCCAGAGACCTCATTTTCACAAGTGGCGGTGATCGCACACAAATCAGTGCCAGTTGATACGATTAAGAAGTCCGAGTTACTTGATTTCTATACCGGTGACATAAAGAAATGGCATGACGGGCAACCAGTGGTGATACTAGACCTCAAACCCAGGGGTGACACAAAGAAAGCGTTTTACAAGTTCTTGGGTAAGAGCCCATCTCGCATGAAATCCATCTGGTTGAAAATGATGCTGTCGGGTGAAGGGGATCCTCCTTTATCGATGAGATCTGAGGATGAGTTATTGAAGAAAGTCGCTTCAACCCCGGGAGCAATCGGGTTTGTGAGTCAAAGACGAGCAACCGGCGATGTCAAAACGCTCTCCTTGATCGAAAAAGAAAAGTAACAGAGTCTGGTAAATTTAAAGATTACTCAATCCATCAGGAATCACCATCAAATTAAAAGATCTAAAACTCGGTACGAAACAGGGGATTGGCTTCGCTATAATCCTCATTATCATGGCGGGGGTCCATGTTTATTCAGCAAGAAAAATGGCTGAAATAAAAGCTGAAATTGACGAAGTGACGGCAAGTTGGCTGCCAAGAGCTATCGCTATCTCAGACATCAATTTCAACACAGCTAACTTACGCATCATTCAATTGCAGCATGCTTTTGTCACCGATGCAGCAAGAAAAGAGAAGCTGGCAATTACAATGATTTCTTTGCTTGATGAGATTAATGAGAATCGTGATACCTATGAAATGCTCAAGGCTTCTTCTGAGGAGCGACACCTCTATTCTGAAAATGAACGCGCGCTTTACTCTGAATTCGATCAGAAATGGGATCAGTATCAAGATTTGAGTTTGACAATTTTGAAACTTATCAGTAATAATGAAAATGAGGCAGCGATTGCTCTACTGAATGGCGAGGCACAAGAGGTGTTCAACGACTTAAGTGCCGACCTGATCGAACTTGTAAGTGTCAACAAACAAGACTCTTTTGATGCTGCTAAACGAGCTGATATGACTTATCAATCTGCCCACAAAATTATGATCAGTCTTTATATCTTCACGATCCTGTTGTCTGTCTTTATCGCAGCCGGGTTGGCTCGGTCCATTATCAGGCCTGTGCAACAACTGGAACAAGCCGCCGGCAAGGTTGCTAAGGGCGACCTCGCTGTACGGTTGGATATGCCAAGCAAGGATGAAATTGGCAATCTTGCACTATCGTTTAACCAAATGACAACGTCCTTGGGTATAGCCAAAGAGAAAATGGAAAAACAGGCCGACACGCTGAGGGCGCAAAACAAACAACTTAAGAATGCCATGCGCGAGCTTAGAGAAACTCAGGAACAGCTTTTGATGAAAGAAAAAATGGCGTCGCTGGGTGATCTGGTTGCGGGAGTCGCCCACGAAATTAACAATCCGATTGGCGCCGTAAATGCTTCCGCCGACGTCGTGAGCCGGTGTGTTGATAAAATTGAATTAGTGGCTAATAAAAATCAGCAGCTTCAGAAAACCACTAAGATTCTTAAAGAAAGTGTTGGCGTTATTTTAACCGCCGGGAATCGCATCGCTGCCATCGTAAAAAGTTTA
>JADFPY010000325.1 GCA_022562085.1 candidate division KSB1 bacterium
TGTTCCGACGGAAGCCGGACGTAAAGTCCTCAAGCAGTTTCTGGAGCGGTACTATCTGGCTTTGCGCGTATTCGATCATTATCATGCGGTCGACCCGGAATCAAGTGAATTTGCCATGAGCAAGCGTTTGGAGATGGATGATGACGAATATGAGCGCTATCAGGCCCAGGAGCGTTTTGTTGACTATCGCGTGCCCGTTCTGGAATACAAAAACGACTTGCAATCTGACTCCAAGAAGCAGATAGATGTACTTGAAATTGTTTTTATGACTTTCGCCGAGCGTGGCTATTTCATGGAAGACTATGGCGGCAAATCCTGGCAATACAATCTGGTTTCGGGTGAATCTTCTGTCTGGCAGGAGATTCTGGAGATCTGTAACAATCCTGATAATGACTGGCGTGAGATGGGATTCGAAGATCCGGAAAGCGGCGAGTGGGTTGAGCCGAAAACGGTTGTGGAAAACATTGTCGCCGCGGGTAATGACGTCATGGTCAAGCTCATTGAGGAGGCAGAAGCCAACGAAAGTGACGAAGAAGACGATGAGGGCGGCGGTGGAGGGGACGACACCGTTGAGGAGGTTATTGTTGAACAATATTATCCGGGTTCTTACTATACTCCATGGTGGGACCCGTTTTACATTGCTCCGCTTTTTTGGTATGATCCGTACTACTATTATTGGTAGGGGGTGCACCGGTGCTTTTATTTTTAAGGGGCTCTGTTCTACACAGGAGTGACCAGCCAGCTTGGTTTTGGCTAAGAAAATCACGTAAGATTGAGGTTGATAATTTTACAAAGGCCGCCATAGAATTAGGATTTTGTGTTGATTTGAGTGGGCAAACATCGTTAATTATAATTAGTGTCTGAACAAAATTCGACGGCTAGTGCTACCTAAATTGAGCGATTAGCCTTTGGCTGTTGGCTTTTAGCTCTTTAATTGCCAAGCAGATAGCATCTTTTTATGAAATCACGTTTGGGTGATCCAATTTGAGGTCTATTTATAAAAAACAATTAGCTAATG
Source organism: candidate division KSB1 bacterium (assembly GCA_022562085.1). Taxonomy (NCBI): domain Bacteria; kingdom Pseudomonadati; species Candidatus Zhuqueibacterota bacterium. The sequence continues at coordinate 1,019 of JADFPY010000325.1, forward strand.
GCTAAATGCTAAAAGCCTGTCTGCGTGCATTCTTTCGCACAGGCAGGCCAATCGCGTTTTTTAGGTGTCATTGAAACTAAATTATTCATTAACATGGGATAAATAAAATGAAGAAGTTTTCCAAAGTACTGTTTGGAACCTGTTGGGTTCTTGTGTTACTGCTTTTCTCCTCCGGATGTGAGAATTCGAGGGATTCTATTAATGTGCAGGTCGAGGCCGTGGCAGGCACGGCTGATCAAGGGCTTGATCTGGAAGCTTTGGGTGTGTTGGCAGGCCAATCAAAAGACGCTGAGGAATTTGAGAAGAAACTGAATCAAAAGGGTGGCGTCAATAACCTGGATCTCGATCAGGATGGCAAAGTAGAGTTCCTGAAAGTGGAATCGGAAGATGAGGGCGCTACCAAAGTCCTCCGTATTACCGCTGTCCTTTCGGAATCCGGCGAGAATCAACATGTGGCCGATATTCAAGTTGAGCGTGAGGGGCAAACCGAAACGGCTAATGTTCAGATCCAGGGCAATGAGAATATCTACGGGCGTAACGCCTACCATCACAGCCATTTCGGTTTCGGCGATTATTTGATGCTGCGCTGGATGTTCGGTGGTTTTTACCGGCCCTATTACTCACCTTTTGGTTTTGGCTTCTATCCCCGCTATCACGGTTTTTATCGCCCGGTACCTTATGGTGCCTATGCCGGACGCGCCAGAACCATTACCCGTTCAAGTTCGGGTCAACGGTTTAGCAAGTCGAATAGCAATCGCCTTAGCTCAAATCCAAGTAGCAGAGGGAAGGCTTCGTCGTCTAAAGTTTCTTCTCAGATGAAGAACCCGACCAGAAGTCAGGCGGCATTTCGGCAAACCAAGCAAAGAGCCGCCAGGAGTCGTGCATCAGGCTTTGGTCGTCGATCTAGCGGTCGTTTCGGTGGCAGGCGGGGCAAGTAAGGTAGGAGATTCTGTTGCATGACTTTTTATAGGAGTCGTGTGTTCTTGAAAGTCCCAGATGACGGGCGCAATGTACCCGTCTTTGGCCAAATTCTCAATTGAAAGGGAGGCATTTTGAATATGGAAACTTTTTTTGATGTAAGTTGGCTTCACGTCGGGGCATTTGGTTTAGAAGCCTTTTTGTTGCTGGTGATCGGCAATCGTCTTTATGATCTGACGACCAAATTTGATGATGAAAAACTCATCACGGGTGACGCGAAAAACTTTGCAGTAGCTTTGCGGACGGTCTATCTGACCGCTTACGCCCTGGGGTTATCAGGCCCACTTCTGGGCTCCACAGATGAGCTGATGTATGGGTTACCCCTGGTCGATATGGGTTGGATGGCGGTCGATGCTGGTTTGATTTTTGTGGCTTTGATGATATCCGGTTTTGTCAGCAGCCGTGTTCTGCTACGGGGCATAAACAATGATGAGCATGTCGAGAAAGGCAATTTAGCGGTTGCTGCATTGGAGGCCGGAAACTACCTGGCCGTCGGACTCATTCTCAAAGAAGCTTTTACCTTTAACGGCGATATGAGTTATATCGACGCGGCCGTCTTCTTTGTTTGCGGTCAAGTGACACTCATTGTTTTCTTCTGGATTTACGAGGCGATTACCTCTTTTCAAGTCAAAGAGGAGATCAAAGATGGCAATACCTCTGCGGGCATAGTGGCCGGGGCGATGCTGCTTGCGCTTGGCATTGTTATCGCAGGTGCCATCAGTGGCCCATTTGTCGACTTGACCACCGACCTTCTGCTTATCGCGAAAGCTTCGACTCAAGGAATTGTCATGCTGTTGGCCATTAGGCTTCTTTCGAGTAAATTTATCCTGAGAACAACCAATATTAAGCATGAAATTGTCACTGACCAAAATCACGCAGCAGCCTTAAAGCACGCGTTTGCTTTGGTCGCTATGGCCATCGTCACCAGAGCCATCATTTTTTGATGCGGCTCTGTCGTCGATTCCCTCTAAGGATTGGTGCCGTTATAAGGTGATAGATAGCCATCTATGACTTCTCAAATAGATACTGTTAGAGCGAAGGATGCCACCTACGCACAATTATTGATCCGGACATCCATGCTTTTTACCGGCATCTGTGGTGTAGTGTTCGAGTGTGTTCTGGCAGGCGCGGCAACCCGCTTGTTTGGTAACTCCGATGTTGAATGGGCAAAAACCCTGACCTTCTTGTTTTTTGGGATGGGATTGGCAACATGGGGCCAGCGATATTATTTGAGGAAGACCGAGCTTTCGCAAGCAAAGTTCATGAATCTTATCCGGGCCTTTATCACCATCGAAATAACATTGGCTGTTGCCGGTTCAATCGCGGTCCAGGTGCTTTTTGTGGGCAATGCTTATATACCGGAAGAAATTTATCTAATACGATTCCTTTTTACATTCGGTATTGGTCTTTTGATCGGCGCAGAAATCCCGTTGGCACAACGGGTGAATGAATACTATGCTCAACTGGCAGAGAATATCGCTGATACAAATGCATGGGATTACATCGGCTCGGGCATTGGTGGCTGGCTCTTCTATTCGGTCCTACTGTATGCATTTCGATTTGAACAAATCGGTTATGTTGCAGGGGCTCTCAACTTTGTGGTTGCGGGCATGACCTTCTGGTTTTTTAAGCGGCAAAAGATGGTGGAACGACCGCTGAAACTACAACTGGTTTTCGCCATTGTTACAATAATATTGATAGGCGGCTACGCTGCGGCACCCCACCTTGTTTATTCCTTGCAACAGAAATTCTACACCGATCCCATCGTTTATATCGAAAACACGGGCAAACAAATTGTTGCGGTCACGAAGAATGCACGATCCGGGCACGCGACTCTGATTTATGATACCTACTTTCAACAGGCTTCACAACTGAATAAGGGAAGATACACGGACCGCATGGCCCTCTATCCGACGCTGTTATGTAATCTCTACCATCAAAGCATTGGGGTTCCGGAGTATAAGTTGGACGTCGCAATCTTTGGGGGCGGCGACGGCTTAGTGGCTAATGTTCTCACCAAAGTATCCTTTGTTAATTCGATAACTTTGGTTGAGTACGATCCTGCCGTCATCAGGATCTGTTCAACTCAGCGGGATATGCTGGCCTGGAATGATAGTGTGTATCACCGGGCGAAGAATTTACACGTCCTGAAATCCGGAGTATTGTTCCCGGGAGAGCCGTTGCCACATGTTGCGGAGCTCGGGCGACCGGGAGAATTTGGCTATGATTCTCTACAAATCGCACTGTTGCCTGAGCAGAGGGTCGACTATCACGGCACAGACGAGCAGTTTCGCAACCCGGAATTGATCGTTGTTAATCACGATGCCAATCTTTTTGCTCGAGATATCAAACAAAAGTATGACGTGATCATCATGGATTATCCGGACCCGCGCACCCTGCCTTTGTCAATTCTCTACACCGTTGAGTCATTTCATCGTGTTCGGCGTGTCCTGAAAAAAGGCGGTGTTATTATTACCCAGGCCACATCGCCACTGCATTCCAAGGATGTCTTCTTGTGCATTAATAATACCATGAAGGCAGTCGGTTTTAAGACGATTCCTCTAAAAGCAGAAGTACCATCGTTTACCGGGGGTCATTGGGGCTGGATCATAGGGCATTTTTATGCAGATGATCTCATCGCCGGGCTGTTGGAGAAATTTGATAAGTTAGAACAATTTCCCGTTGCGACAGAATACTTACAACCTGCAAATTTTCAACATGATCGCTATTTCACCCGGCAAGATCTGACCGCCGACAAATATGAAGGCGCGGTGAATACGTTCAGCGGCCTCGAAATCTTCGAAATAAACGAGGACAAGGATGTTTCGTGGAGTATTCTGAACTAGTGTAGTGTGATTCCTAAATAACGTGCGTAATTATGTGCTCCTACAAAGGACCGCAAAATCTGTCTTCGAGCCTGTCATTCTCGAATCGTTTTACTACGGAAGCTTAGAAAATGAACATATTCCTGTTTCTGGGGCGACTGCGTCGACGGATGGTGCTGACCGCTAGCAAAACCGCATTGCTGCGCTCCGTTTTTCTGCTGGCCATTGGATTTATTTTCCACATGATTTGTTATCGCATCTTTGAACAAGTA
>JADFPY010000326.1 GCA_022562085.1 candidate division KSB1 bacterium
AAACGCCCGCCGAATCTCTCGGCCGATTTCAGTTCGAATGGGTATGTTTTGCAAATTCGGATCGCTCGAAGACAAACGACCCGTGGCAGCGACGGTCTGGTTGTACGAAGTATGTAGACGTCCGGTCTCCGGATTAATCAAATTCGGCAAAGCATCTACATAAGTAGATTTCAGCTTGGTCAGCTCGCGGTATTCTAGTAATGTTTTCGGAAGCTCATGGATTCGTGCCAACTCCTCTAAAACTGCCGCATCTGTCGAGTACCCGGTTTTGGTTTTTCTTTTTCTGGGCAATTGTAATTTCTCAAAAAGAATGTGCCCCAGTTGCTGCGTCGAATTGATATTAAACTCTACTCCCGCCATGTGATAAATATTCGTAATCAATTTACCAACTTTTGCTTCCATATCGAGAGACATCTGCTTTAAGAAATCAAGATCGAGAGCAACGCCATTTTTCTCAACATCCATTAAAACATGAATTAACGGAATCTCCACTTCCTGAAGCAGTTTTGTCAAACCTGCGCTTTCGAGTTGTGGCTCAAAAATTTCACTCAATCGAAATGTAATGTCCGCATCTTCACACGCATATTCAGCGAGTTTTTCAACTGGAACTTCTGAAATGCTTAATTGTTTTTTACCTTTTCCAATCAAATCAGAAAGTCGAATTTTAGTATGATTGAGATGCTCTAAAGCTAGAGAATCTAAATTATGCTGTCGCAAAGTTGGGTTGATTAAATAAGAAGCCACCATCGTATCAAAAGAAACCCCTTCAAGATAAATTCCATAACGAGCCAAAACCAGCATATCGTATTTTATATTATGCCCCGATTTTTTAATATTTCCATCCTCAAAGATCGCTTTCAATTGCTTTGAAATCGCCGCGCCGCCAAATAGATCATCATTTCCTTTAATAAAAATTTCTCTTTCAAGACGGTCCTCGCTCTCGTTCTTCTGTTTTTTAACTTGAGTTGGAATATAGAAGGCTTCACCTGCCTTCATCGTCAAAGAGATACCAACAATTTCAGCGCGCATCGGATCTTGATTTGTGGTTTCGAGATCCAAAACAAGAAACTTTGCCTGCTTTAATTTTTTTAGGAGATCCTGCAAAGCTTTGTGAGAATCAATTATTTTGTAAGTGACTTTGCTCGTACTTCGTTCCGTATTGAAACGCTCCAGCAAACTGTTAAATTCAAATTCCAGAAATAACTTCGTAACTTCTTCATTATTTGGTGATTGCCGTTTTAATGATTCCAAATCTATATCAACCGGCACATCAGTATCTATAATCACGAGTTTTTTTGAAAGCAGTGCATCATCTTGATACTTTTCGAGATTTTGGCGAATGTTAGCACGACTTACCTTCTGTCTATTTTCTAAAACGGACTCCAGGCTGCCAAACTCTTGAATCAGTTTAACCGCGGTCTTTTCGCCGATACCTTGAACGCCCGGGATATTGTCCGATTTATCTCCCATCAGTCCTAAATAATCAATGATTTTCGATGGCGGCAGACCAACCTTTTCCGTAACCCCTTTTTCATCAAGAATTTCGATCTCCTCACCGGCGCGTTTCGGGTTGTACATTTTAATTCCATCCTCCACAAGTTGCATAAAATCTTTGTCACCGGTTACCATATACGAATCAAAGCCTTCGTTTTTAGCTCTCTTAACCAAAGTGCCGATTACGTCATCTGCTTCAAAGCCAGGAAATTCGATGATAGGAATATTCAAGGCTTGCAGCGCCTGGTGTATTTTCGGAAGTTGATCTCGCATATCATCAGGCATCTTCTGTCTTGTCGCTTTGTATTCTTTATATTGTTTGTGCCGAAACGTCGGCCCTTTTGGATCAAAAATAACCGCCAGATAATCTGGTTTCTCGTTATCAAATATCATGAACAGAAAACGTAAAAAACCAAATATGGCGCTGGTGTTTTCTCCCCGCGAATTGGTCAACGGGTTTTTTATAAAGGCAAAATAGGATCGGTAGGCAATGGCAGAACCATCGATCAGAAAAAGCGATTTCTTAAGCATAGAAAAGCCAATCCCGGAATGAAATTAAAACAGTCATTTTAATATAAATCATCTTTAACTAATTGTCAATTTCTTACTTTTGGTTTGTTTCTTAAGCAAATATTTATTATTATGAATTTGAAAATAAAAGGAAAAAAGATGAATCAAAACAATCCAGGCCAGCAAATAAATGTAGAATTAGGGGAAAAAGAAGCCGAGGGCATTTATTCAAACCTTGCACTGATTTCTCATTCACCCGCTGAGTTCGTGCTCGACTTTACGCGCATGCTGCCGGGCATACCAAAAGCAAAAGTCTACGCCAGAATTATTATGACGCCCCAGCATGCCAAATCGTTTCAGAAAGCGCTTGAAGACAATATCACGAAGTATGAAAAACAATTTGGAGAAATTATAATACACGGAGCTCAACCGGATGTCCAGCAACCGATTGGGTTTAAATCGAAAGAGGATACTTCAGACAAAGGTACCCAAAAGAAGTAAGATACCACGGCCCGGAAAGATAATCGAGACTTGAAACAAAACCTTGGAGCTTTGAACACTTTTAAAACAGCGGCTTTCCGACCAATTCAAACAACATAAATACCACAAAAAAGAGAGTCAACCCGCCAAAGAAAAGAGCCGCCGCACCGAATTGCAGATTTCCTTTCATTTCTTCACCATATTCCAGAGCCGGGGCAATGCTGATTTTTGCATCCGAAACCAGTTTTGCCTGGCAGGCCAGCCGCATTTTTGATTTTTCACCCAGATGAAGTTTTTCTTTCCAGGTGAGAGGCGTCACGCAATCTTTTGGGTCAACGAGGATGCGGTCAGAGCCGCACAGCCCAAAGCCACGGCAGTTGATATATTTATTGACACTACCGTAAAGCTGGACTTTATTTTTTCGGGCAATCTTTCTAAGGTCCTGTCCTGCTTCTCCTTCAACAGTCACGTTGGCTTCTTGAAATTCAATCTTTGGCATTCGTTTCTCCTCAAATTAGTGCAAATTGAAAATTGAAGAAATACCTACTAATTCTTACTTTTTCTATTTTTACATTTTAAAATTTCATTTTCAATTAATCTCATCTTCATGCATGGTCTCATGAATACGATGCTGGGCGACTTCTGCCATTTCAGTGCCGGGGTATGCGGCGATTATTTTTTGCCAGAGTTTTTCCGCTTCTTCGTGATTATGTAGAGAAGATTGAATCTCAGCCAGATAATGCAGGGCAAATGCATGGGTGGGTTCCTCTGTTAAAACTTCCTGGATAATCGCAAGCGCGTCTTCACTCCTTTTCAAATTATGGTACGTTAATCCCAGCGCGATTTTTAAATCTTTATTATCGGGTTCGATTTCCAAATGCATTTCATAATAGGTAAGGGCTTTTTCATAACTTCCGGCAATGGTGTACATAATGGCCAAACTATCCATTGAGACCCCATCATTCGGATTAGAATCCAGGTTTTTCTTTAAACGTTCCAATGTCTCATGCACCTGCACCATTGCAGCCATATCCGGGGCAGATTGTTCCTGGACGGCAGCGTTCGAGGCTCCGAGTGGCTCCGGTTCTTTGTTCACCCAAAACAAAAGCACGATAATTCCCGCAAAGACAGGGATAAACAAAAAACTCCCGAATGAATTTAACCAACTTTGTTTAACTTCTGGGGTCTGCCCTGTAGCTAGAGGTTGGGCCGCTGCAGTTTTAACAGGTTCACCACAATTCTGGCAAAAACGCGCATCCGGTTTTAAAAGTTTGTCGCATTTTTTACATTTGGATAATTCAACGTTTGAGCCGCATTCATTACAAAATTTAGCACCCTCGGCTAACTTGGTTTGACAAGTTGGACAATTCAAATTCTGGTCTCCCTCTAATTCATCACGAATTCGCTAAAGATTCTTTCTAAAGTATCGATTTTATTCTGCTGGTTCTTTTGCAGAAAGATGAGCACCAGGTTTCTTATCATACGAGCCAGAATATCTCGCGATTCTGATGTATCCAAATAATATGGATAAAAAGTATAACCCATTTTCTTTATAAAGTGTTTGCAATCCTGCTGAGATAAAATTTGTCCGCTGTTAAATGCATCTATAAAAAACGGTCTTGAATCACTGCGGTACTTGAGCAGAAAATGCCCGGGAAAACCGACGCCGTCTACGGGAAGGTTTAACCTCCTGGCTAAAAAAAGATAAATCGCCGACAAGCTGATCGGGATGCCGGTCTGACGGTCCAGGACTTTGTTAATGTAACTATTCTCGGGTTCATAGTAAGACTTTTCATTGCCGCGAAAACCCTTTTCCTCAAAAAGGAAATGGTTGATCACCTTCACTTTATCTCTATCCTCATCGACCCCATAAACTCTCTGTTCAGCCTCTAGCGCCAGTCCGTCGATCTTATTTACATACTGCTGAATATTTAATTCTGGATATTCGATTTTGGCTAAAATGAAACACGCGCCCTCAAGATCGAAGTCTGATTCGCAATTGAGTTTTTTGAAATCCTGCGCCAACTGCTCCAACCGGAAATTCTCGAGCAGCGCCTGCGCCGCAATCCGGGTTCTGCCGTCGGAATCGCTAAAGGCAACCTGTCTTAAAGTTTGTTGCGCCGGCACGCCAAATTCCAGTAACTTTTGCTGCGCGATATTCTTTACTTTTAGATCATCATCACCCAGAAGTGTGATCAGCGCATTGATTTCTCGCTCTTGTTTACTCATTGCACATTTTGTGACTCTTTAAAATCCATCAAAGTTTTTTTCTGAATTGTAGTTTCTCGAAGCGATTCTCTGTACCGTTTATCAACCGGCGAATATTGGAACGGTGGGTGAAAATGATCAGGCCGCTTATCAAGATGCTGAATGTCAAAAGCGAAGTTGAAACGGATTTTCCGAACATGCGGTCAAATGTCAGCAAAACAAAAGGCAGGGATGAGGTCGCGATAATCGAACCCAGTGAAACATAGCGGGTGGTCAAAACCAGGGCCGCGAATATAATGAAGCAAATCAATGAAGCCCAGGGAAAAAGTGCGATGATCAATCCCGCTCCGGTTGCCACACCTTTGCCGCCTTTGAACTTCGCCA
>JADFPY010000327.1 GCA_022562085.1 candidate division KSB1 bacterium
TCCAATGGTCCTGGCCAAACGCGTATTTTGGTGTCACTTATTTAACAGCATGAAAATGCATCAAAAGAAATCCTTTTACTTTGCAGCCAGGCTTATTGCCCACACACACATCGCGGCTGCAACAAAGAGAGCGATCCACGACGCCGACATTGGCGCACTCCAGCCGCCGATCGCAAAAGACCAGTTGAACATGACGCGCAGGATGTGCCCTACCGCTACTAACCCGAATATCGCTCCGGAGATCGCCAGATATGTTTTATTACCCATCAGTACCTCCTTCCCTCGATGTTTGGTTTATTTATCGTATTAATTTCTTTTAAGGCCTGCAGTGATTATCAGTTGACAATCGACGCTGCTCTAAACAGCAAATCGGTCGATTGTAAAATTTTGGCTCTTAGTCGTTTGGGATAATCCTCTCTAGAATTGAGAAACTGCTTAACAATATCTGCCGCCTCGACGGAATTATACCCGCTGAATGTTAGATCGAGCCACCGTTTTGGGAAAAAGATGTCACCGGTACGCTGGATTTCCTCGACCAGTTCCAAGCTCGAACGAAGATACTTTTGAGAAGCATTTGCCCTGATTGGGTGGTGCAAATAATTCAGAGCGGTTAAAACCCAGGGCTCATGACTTCTATTTTGCACATCCCTTAAACTTTCAAAAAAATTGTCTCGCACAGCCTGATCTGGTGAAAGGGCCGGCCGAATGAACTCGAATCGTGCCTTCCTATCCGGACTTTTAATTCTACCTAATTGACGGTCGAGAACTTCCTGCGCTTGGGGGATGCCACGCACGGCTAATTCCAAAGCAAGCGTTGTCATATCGTTCTCACCAATTTCGAGACCGGGGATAGTCAGCTCTTTCTTCCAAATTTCAAGCAATTTTGAAATGCCGTCATTGGTAAGCGCAATGCTGCGAAATGTGCGGAAATAGTTCGCCTGTACATTGCTGTCGGGTGGTTTGTGCATCAATTGCCACAGCAAAGCTTCGAATTCCGGGGCCAAACGCTCGCGGTCGCTGCTTTTGTGAAATTTCCAGAATGCGGTTTCAAGATAGGAAAGAATCCGCGGAATATTTTGAGCATCCGTTTCATAATTCAATGCCGTCATTGCTGTGTTTATAAATTCGATAGGCGTCATTCGCGAGTTCAGCATCTCTTCCCAAAGCGTTACCCAGGCAATGCCGCGCACCAGGGAGTCATCGATTTCATAGACATGTTTTAACAAAAAATCCCTGCTGGCGTCATCCGTTTCGAAATAACCGTATCCCGATCCGCTGCCGTTTGCAAGCACGAAGTCGGGTTTTGGCCGCCCTGCTGCCTGTTTAATTTCGGCGGTGACATCGTTTAGTTGAACCGGAAAAAGTTCAAGTTTTTCACCCCAACCCATCACCAAGTTAATATTTTGATTCCAAACACGGTTCTTGTTTTGCGGGTCCAGTTGTTTCAAGACGAGTCTTGAGATCTTGTTATTTTCACTTAAAGCAAGCTCGGTTTTGATGTGTGGTCTGCCGGGTTCACTCACCCAGACTTTACTCCAGGATTTTAAATCCTCAGATGATTTTGTATCGAGCATTTCTATCAAGTCGCTCCAGGTTGCATTGGCGTACGAAAACTTTTTAAGGTACTCTTGCAGGCCGACCTGGAAAGACTGCTCGCCGATGAGAAGCTCGAGCTGTCTCATCACGATGGGCGCTTTTTGATAGATGATGGCGCCGTAAAGCGACCCGGCATTTTTCAGGTTATCGAGATCCTGGCGAATTGGATTGGTGCCTCGCGTTCGATCCACGCTGTAAGCCCGGGGATGATGCGCGAGAAAAAACCGCAGCGGGTGATTAATATCCGGAAAATTCGGATTGACAATTTTAGCTGCCATGAAATTGGCAAAGACTTCTTTCATCCAAACATCATTGAACCAGTCCATGGTGACGAGGTTGCCAAACCACATGTGTGCGGTTTCGTGAGCTATCAAACTGGCCCGGCCGAGCTTCTGATTTTGAGTTGCGGACGGTTCTAAAAACAGACTGGCGGCCCGGTATAAAATAGCGCCGGGATGTTCCATGCCGCCGTATTGGAAAGATGGAATGAGCACAAAATCGAATTTCCCAAAAGGGTAAGGAATATCCGTGTAGTCCTCCAGCCATTCGAGTGCGGAAAAATGCAAATCAAAGATGGCTTTGATATTGCGCTCAACCTTTTCTGAGTCGGTTTCCCGGTGAAACATTCGCAGTGTTAGTCCATCTCGCTCCTCAGTGATAACCTTGAACTCACCGGCAGCGAAAGAAAACAGGTATGTGCTCAGAGGCTTGGTTTCTGTGAACGAACATTTTGTTCGGCCGTTTCCGGATTTGTTGCCGAGAAGTTCGCCGTTGGCAACCGCTTGCCATGATTCCGGAATTTCAAGCGAGAGTTTATACGTTGCTTTCAGGTTGGGTTGGTCAAAGCATGGAAATGCAAAAGAAGCGCGATCGGGAACAAACAGCGTGTAGAGATATTTTTCATTACGATTCAGGGAGCTTTCACCGGCGATGAATTTAATGGAGACGGTGTTTTCACCAGGACTTAATGATGATGCCGGAACCACGATGTGGCCGTTAATGAATTCATAGTCAGATTCTTTTTCTTCACATTTCACAGAAAGCACATTTTCCGGGTTCTCATTAAAATCAATAATGACCGGTTTAGAAACATCCTTTAGCTGGAAGTTGATTGCAACTTCACCCGCGATTTTTTCTTCCAAAGCCTCCGGAATTGAAAAGAAGGCATCATAATGAACCTCAGAAATTGTTGCTACACGATATTCAGCGATTTCAAAAGAAACGCCTTCGACGATCTCCGGGCTTTGCTGCTGGCCACAGCCGGATAAGATGGCAAGTAGAAATATAATTGAAGTTGTGATTCTGTTTTTGGTTTTATGCAGTTTGTTTTGGTTCAAAGCACCCTCGTATAGAAGCCAAAAAACTTAGTCCTTCTGAGCGCAACTTGCAACCCGTTGCCATTTCCCGAAACAAATCAGCGAGCGCGAAGAATCTCAACCTTGGTGTAGTTAGATTCTTCGCACATTGGCTGAGTTGCACATTATAAAGACATTGCAGTTTGTGCTCAGAATGACACTTGGAGCTAAGCATAGGGTAAAGCCCGCTAAAAGTCAAATAGAAAAAGCCGTCTACAGACGGCCAAACCCTTCGTATTACCGGAAAAGCGATGCTGCAAGGCAGCAAAATAAATTTGCAAACCAGCAAAATGAAAATACAAGGCAACTAAACGGCAATAGTGCCTAACAGCATCGCATTTTCCTGTTATATTGTCATTTTTGTGATGGTAAAATATGACTTTGCAGCGGTAGAAGATGATTTTGCTGCGGTGCGGTTTTGTAGTACTACATTATGATTTTGTTGAGTGTGCAGAACCGTTTTGTGGCGTTGCATGCCCTTATGCTTGGCCTCATTGGGATTCTAGCCAAGGGTAGCCTCCCCTGTGTTTCACTTGTCACAGTGGCACGGCGTTAGCTAAACCCTTTACTTACCTAGCCATGCTACTAGAGCAGAAGAGGCTACACCCGCTCCTTCTGGAAAGTACATGTCCATCAAGAAAAGGTCTGGCTTCGATGCGCCCTTGGATTCTAAGTCCTTGAGTGCCTCGTCTAAAGTAGAACCGGTTCCAAACGTAAAACGCTCGCCCAGAAACTTCTCCGCGCGGTTGCGCTCGTCCTCTTGGTCGTCAACGAAACAAATCGCTTTCATTCTTATCTCCCTCTGTGGTGATGGTGGTGACTCCTTTCTTCAGCTAAAAAAATGATGATCGACTCGCATAACCATTTATAGATGACTTATCCGTGTCGATATTGAATTTGTTTAAATCGTCAGTCATGAGACAGTTATTCATGTCTGAACTCATTTTGGGAGATCTTACTTACAAAAATGTAGAATTATCTGGAATTAGTCAAGAAAATTTCAACAAAGCTAAGTTATCACTTTCTTGTATGCTCCTCACCATCGCCGGGGTTTTCTTTCAAATATTTGACTAAAGCTTCTAATGGACTTAACTTAGAAAAGATACTTAATGGAACTTTTATTTCTTCAGAACCTTCGTATATACTGATCAAATCTTCTTTGGTTAAGTTGTATTCTTCTCTAAAATTTCTTATTAATGGCGATAAAATTTCATATATTTTTTTAGTGTTAGAACTATCAATATCTTTCCCTCTTTTTTTAGCAACACTATCTGCCATTCAGTTAATATAGTATTTTGTATATTAATATATAAATATTTCCCTTTTTAAACTTATAATGTAGTAATAATTTCATATAATGTAACCTAAAATACATCTTATGTAATATTAAGTAATGAATAAACTATACAACATAAACTTTGAGAAAAGGATCGAATAGAATGTAAAAAAAGTATATTTAGGCTCGGATGAGGATACGCCTCACAGAAAGTTTTAAATAGAAATATTATAGGGTTATAGTAAAAGAGAGTGGTCTTATGAATATTGAAGAAGAAATTATAAAAAATCAGTCGATATTGATCTTAATTGCGAAATCTGAATATCCAAGTAAACATATGGAAATAGTAAAATTATTGGACAAAAATTTCAGAAAAATAGGTTATGTTTACCTCAAAAAATCCTACAAAACTCTTAAAAAAAAATTAACTAAAAATAAAGTCGACTTTAACAAGTTTTTAATTATAGGCCTAGATAAACCTACCAAAGAACAGCTTAAAGCAGAATATTATAGTTATATTGCTTCGCCTGCAGATTTTGGAGGAATAAACATAGCTTTATCTGATTTGGCATATAGGGGATGTAAAAGTTTTTTATTTGATTCTTTATCTAATATGATTGCTTATGTTAAGGATGATAAATTGCTCAAATTTATAAATACAATAATTATTAAAACAAAAGTTGCAAATACTAATGTTATTTTTTTAGCTTTAAGTGAAAATATTAACGCTAAGATGCTTAATGATTTAAATATGATTTTTGATAAAATTATTGTGACTCCAACAGATAATAAATAAAACAAAGAGGGTATTAAAGGGAATAGCATAAAAAAGTTAAATTGATGG
>JADFPY010000328.1 GCA_022562085.1 candidate division KSB1 bacterium
ACAATATTCAGGTCTGCTTCAGCAACACTGTATTGCATCAAGCCGATATTTGCTTCCGCGCGCAACAAGATGAGTTCTTCGTTCCTGATAATCGGCCAGGGAGCCGTTGAACTGTTGGCGACGGTCACGCCCAAATCAGACGTCAGGTCATCGTTAATGAATGGTGCTCGTTTGACTACCTTTGAAGAAAATCTCCCGTCAACCGTGCCGCCAGCATTCGTTTGTGCATCAGTTTCAATGCTTGGATGCGCATAATAATTTATAACTGCCGCAGTCGGAATTTCAAAAATCGGATTTAAGACATCGCCTGCTGATGAGCTATAAACATGGTAGACACCAAGGTTGAGGTCTCCGGCCGGGTCCAGGAATGATTGTCCCCAAGCCGTTAAGGCATCGTTAAATTTGCCTCGATATACTGCGACTCTGGCAGCAATGGCGCGGTTAAATCGTGCGAAACCGGCAGGCGTATCAAATCCCGCAAATCCATCCGAGAGTGCAAATGAAAATGAGCCCCCGGCAGAACCCAGCGCCGTGTTCGCTTCATTAAGATCATTCTCAATAAAGTTAAAGCCCTCTTCTTTGGTTGCAAAGGGTTTGGTCACATCGCCATCAAAGTTTGTGCGGATGCCTTCGGTATCAAGGTAATTGAGCATTAACAAAAGTTGATATGCACGAATCGTTTTAGCAAAACCTTCAACGCCTGCCCCTTCGGCTCTTGCTAATAGTTCGTTACAATTAAAAACCACCTGGTATCTACGGGTCCATGGGGTATTATTTAAGAAACCACCCGCATCGATAGGACCGGATAGTAATTCGGTTGTAAACCTCGGGTCAGATGGCTCAATGAAGTAGGTATTTCGACCAATGATCTCCGTTACCTGGAGATATCGATTGAGTCCGAATCTCATATTCGATTCAGCTCCTGTTACAAGCTGCTGAGTCGAGGCACTCGCTATATCCGGTGAATTTGGGTTGGAAAAATCTAAGGTTTCGCACCCGATAAACCCGAATACCGACAATACAAGCAAAGACACGACCCAACTTTGGGTTCGACTTTGTTTGTTTAATTTATTATTTTTAATCATTTTATGTTTCCTTTCGTTAAACATTAAAGGCCAAATGCCACATTAAAGTAAAACTGACGTGACGATGGGAATGGCAGTGTATCGATTGCGCGGCCAACCGCCAGGTTACCGAACTGGCTAACTTCAGGATCGTAACCACTGTAGTCGCTGATCATAATTAAGTTACGTCCGGCAACTCCCAGCCTCAAGTAGGAAATCTGGCCGTTGAATAAATTGTCAACCACAGAACTTGGAACTGAGTAGGATAAGCTCAATTCTCTCAATTTCAAGTAAGTGGCGTCAGAAACATAAGGCGCGGTTATGGTACCTAAAACATTAAGGCGCTCTTCCCCTGCTCTTCCGGTTACCGAGGGGACAGTTGTGTCACTACCATCGGGATTGGGGCAGCCATCGGGGCAAGTGAACGTTACAATATCGTCATAGTCAGCAGAAGTTCCGCCAATATCTGTGAGCAGTAAACCTAAGTCGACCACCTCGCCACCTTGAGACCAGTTCCAAAGGAAACTAAAATTGAAATTTCCAAAAGTGATATTATTGTTAAAGCCAACTGTAAAATCCGGAATCTCGTTTCCAAGGATGTTGTCTATAGTGCCGTCGGCATTGAAGACCGTTTCGGCCCCAATGATAGTATTGGGTGAGAATCCTTTCTGAATTCGCATTGCGCCTAAAGATGTAGCAAAGCCACCGGTATTAAACGGATCGACCGGTAATCCGGTAAATGGGTTCTCTCCCAGCTCGGTAATTTCAGAATCAGTGGTAAAAAAATTAATGCGAGAAGTCCAACTAAGATTTCTGGAACGAATTGGAGTCAAACCCAGGGATACTTCCCAACCCGTGGTTCTCATCTCACCGGCATTAAAGATTGCATCAACATTCCCGCTGCTGGGCGGCAGAGCTACCGCCAGAATCAAATCAGTAACGTTTTGTCTGTAGTAAGTAAGTTCCAGGGTACCATTGCCATTGAAAATGGTGGCGTCGAATCCAAGTTCAAGCTCTTTTGTGCGTTCCGGCTGAATATTCGGATCACTGACACGTCCTGAAGGTAGAAAGCCAGGCAGCCCGTCTATAATTTGCAAATTTGCGTTGGTGAATTTATCATTCGGTCTTGGAAGATTTCCGGTTTCTCCATATGCAACACGGAGCTTAAATTCACTGGACAGATTAGAAAGTCCTTCCCAGAACCCAAATTGGGACAGGCGAATAGACCCGGAAAGCTTCGGGAATAGGAAATATTTATCTACATCTCCGTTTGCACTGCTGGCGTCACCGCGCAGAGCGCCGGTCAGATAAATTTTTTCATTCAAATCTATTTCTTCCTGGAAAAAGAATCCTCGTTCCCGTTGTTTGTCCGTTTGTTCAAATACGTTAATACTCGTGGCCAAGTCCACTGCAGTCTGGCCAGGAGGGAGACCGGAGCCAACTATGTTAACGCTGTTAATATTGCGGTTTTCAAACTGCAGCCCGCCAGTCGAACGGAAAACAATATTGCCTCCAGTGGTGTAGCTATGAGTCAGGTTCAAGCCTAAGTTAGAAAAGGTGCTTTTCGTCTCTCCATTAATGGCAGTACCCGGAAATGCTGAGTCCCGTTCAAATTGCAGCTCATTAGGTGAGTGAATTCTGTTTACCTGGGAAAAGAAATCAACACCAGCCTGGGCAATAAAGTCCAGGGATTGATTTTGACTTCTTAGAATATCCCAGTCAAGTTTCAAGGAGGTAATAGTGCGGTTGACTGTTTCCCGGTTGGTAATTAAATCCCTCGTTTGAACCGGATTAGATGGATTGTAGGGATGATCCGGATAAACACCGTTCTCATCAGCATCTAAATTAACAAAACCCGGGGTGTTTGCCAGAGCAAAGCCAAAAGTTGCAGTAGTAACATTCGCATTTCCGGTCAAACCACGATCGGATTCTGAACGGGCGAAATTGGAATACGCAGAAATTTTGATACGATCGCTTATTTTGTGGTCAACATTGAGTCTACCGGAAATTTTTTGATACCCGGTATTCTTAATGATTCCATCTTCATCCTGGATGAGGCCGCTAATATAAAATTGCGTTCTCTCAGACCCTCCACGAACACTCAATGTAGTTTCAGTCAGGAAACCTTTTTCGCCATAGAGAACATCTTCCTGGTCAATGTTGCCATTCTGAGCAAAAAAGTCCGCCCCTTCTTGACCTTTCAATTCGCGGGCTGTTTCAGCGGTAAAAGTCCGAGTGCCTATCTTGTTCAGTATACTTGAAAAACCGATCTGCTGCGTTACATCAACACGCGGTTTGCCAGCCGTACCAGACTTGGTTGTAATGATGACCACGCCATTGGTAGCTTTTGAACCGTAGATAGCGGATGCACTTGGTCCCTTAAGAACTTCAATGTTTTGAATGTCATTGGGGTTCAGGTCTGCAATCCGGTTTGTTGGCTGACCTTGAGGTGTTGCACTGCCGGCACCGGTAGCCTGTGAAATTAGGTCAATACCGGATTGAATAGCAACATTGCTGAGAATCACGCCATCGATCACAAAAAGAGGCTGTGTTGAGCCTAAAATAGTAGATGTGCCGCGAAGATTTACGTTGATTCCTCCGCCCGGAGCCCCTGTATTCTGGCTAATGGTCAAACCGGCCATTTTGCCGCTCAAAGCACGTTCCAAGGTTTGTGCAGGAACAGGAATAAGCTCTTTGGCAGAAACGGTGCCAACGGAGTTTGCCAGATTTCTTCTCTTCACAGATGTCGCCAAACCCGTGACCACAATCTCAGATACTTTCAGAACATCTTCATCCATTGAGATGTTTAAGCTGCTTGTACTTTGATTTACAGTTACTTCCTGTTCAAAAAAACCGATAAAAGAAACCACAAGAGTAGCCTGATTGGCGTTGGGTAATGTTAAATTAAAATTACCATCGCGATCGGAGGCCGTACCAAGGTTGGTTCCCTTCACGGCGATGTTTGCCCCTGGCAGAGGGTCACCCGTCAATGCCTCAGTCACAGTACCGGATATTTCGAGCGCTTGCCCAAACAGAGCCGCGATACTAAAAAGACTGAATAAAAGCGTTAAAATTAGAATGTTTAATTTTCTCATTTTCTTTCCCTTCTTGATACATTAAAATAAAACACAAATTTATTAATCCACCCTGGAGATACTCGCCTATAGATTTTCTCACCACCTCCTTTTACCATAGATTTTATATTTTTTGAAAATTTGAAGATTAATTAGTATGAAGTGCTTTAAGAATATATAGTTAAAGTTAAGTTTTTGGCAACTATTGTGCCCGATGCCCGCCTGGTTTAGTCTAAACTTTTTATAAACAGTTTGCTAAGTAAAGAACATTCACATAAATAACGTCGTCTTCTATGCAATTAATTGCATCATATAATCACCTTTATTGCATACACTTAGTCAAAAAGTTTCAATAAATTCCAACAGGCCAGGCGAGGTGTTGCAGAATAATAACAAATCATAAAGATACAAAAAGATAGTGCTTATTGTCAATACCTTTTTTTGAGAATTCCTGAAAACTCAGATTGGAGTTAACTTGAAATTGACGGGAAGGAGTCTCAATTCACCGCGACAGCCAATGTATCGTGGTGCTGATGTATCAGTGTTCGTAAATAAGTCCCGATCCGATTGGCTGCTTCAAATCCGGCGTGGCGCGCGGCTTCCTCTTCTTTTTCCTCCGAAATATCTGCGCTTTCGGCAAAGTGTTTGAGATCGCGGTAGCAGCCAATTGTAAAAATATCCCAGGCCGCACCCTGGTCATGTGTAAAAATCAGGTTCTGCGGACGCCCAAGTCTTTCGAGATAACTGTTTTCCATTTGCCTCTGTTCAAAAAGTTCGTCGTGTTTTCCGGGTAATGCGATAAACATCTCAACATGAAAAAAACGCATACCTGCAAAGGCTTTTGTCACCTCTTCGAGAGTTGCTCCAAAAACAAAGACTTCTTCGTGCCAGGCAACGTACTCTTTAAATTTTCGCT
>JADFPY010000329.1 GCA_022562085.1 candidate division KSB1 bacterium
CAACCGACTCGAAAGATGACCGACTGAGGCTCTGAACCGCGCGCTCAACATGCCCTGCCTTCGCCAGTCCGGGATCACTCACGAGTAAAGCTTTTTGGACCCCAAGTTCTTTTGTCGATGCGCCGAGATTGTCAATGGCATTCTCGCCAAAGATTACTCTGGTATTGGGTTGATAATCGAATTCTTGCATCTAATTTCTAATGATTGCCTTTCGAGTTTCTCACCATTGGAAGAATATTGATTTTTAAAAGAAAAGGCCTCAGAAGTCGGGCCATGTTTTTCAAAATGCTCGAGTTTAGCAACTGCCTCTTCGACAGAAGGTACGTGGCCCTTCGAAATCCACCACAAGATCAGCGTAGGTCTTTCTAATGGTAAGAACCAGTTCCTGCGATCGCTAAACGCCTGCCCATGGTCGCTGTGATACACGTAATCGAACAAAGACTCGGTCGATTCCCAAACGGACATATTAAATAGAATCAAGTCATCATCAAACACCCGAATTGCAGTGGCATCTCCAGTTTCGGTTTGTAGACGCCAAACAAAACCCGGACTCTTATCTGCAACTGAGTTAATGTAATCCAGTTGTGCTACAAATCCTTGCATCACCGGATCG
The DNA here is from genome assembly GCA_022562085.1 of candidate division KSB1 bacterium. NCBI lineage: Bacteria > Pseudomonadati > Candidatus Zhuqueibacterota bacterium. The sequence goes on from JADFPY010000329.1 coordinate 614, forward strand.
TCGAGCGCGCCCCTCATGTGTGCGAAGTTGGCTTGAGCCAGATGAAAGTCAAACATCAGATAAATTCCTTCGCCTGAAAGGCTCTTTGCTTATACAAATGTTCGAACAAATTGCCTTCATGCGGCTGATCCCAGCTAACCTTGCTCGTTGGAATCGGACCTAAATTTAGACGATCAACGTTTGGCGCTGCTAAAATCCGTTGAATGAATTTCTTGTCTTCCGTTAATGCTGTGAGAACCAGAGTCTGTCCCATTTTGCTTAAAATTTCATTTTGAGGAATTTCCACGACGCTGGCAAAAGGGAACAAAAGCTCCGTGTTTGCCAGCGGATGTTCCGGACTTTCACACCAAACGATCGTTGGTAAAAGAAAAGTGCATCCATCAACTTCAACGACTCGATCACCGTCGCGATACTTAGCGGTTAAATCTTCAGCGCCGCCTTCAGTAAGTCCGCTCTCAATCAAATTTGAGATACTTTCGGCCACAGCCGGATTTACAAAAGCAGCCAGTTGCGCCTCGGGATCATCCATGGGTTTTGCTTGAACTTTGGCAAGTCTTTTTGCCAGCGCTTCGGCAATCTCGCGGCCGTGAGACGGCACCCAAACGCCGGAGGCATTGAGGCAGGATCTACCGCTATTGATCAAAATAGAATCTACGAGTGTATCCAGATATTGTTGCCAGTTTGCAGCCTGATCTTCACCGAATAGAAGCTTACTCCATCCAGGTCCGTGTATTTGAACACGCTGATCCTTTTCCCATGCCTGCACAGTAGATGCACCGCCAAATAACATCGAGCGCCCGCTGCGTAAAAGAATCTCCGTTGCGCCGGAATAATCGGTTGGATAAAAACTAAACGCCTCCGGTGGACACCCGGCGGCGATAAATGCCTGAATCACCCGGTACGGTGTCCAGGGCTCCTGAGTCCCCGGTTTGAGGACCAGCGGTACTTTTAGGGGAATGCTCGGCAGCCAAAGGGAGTGCACACCCGGCGAGTTGTTGGGTAGAATGGCTCCCAAAGTGTTGGCGGTACACAAATAACTAAGTGGCCTGCCATGCTCACTGCCCCAACCGCTATCAAGGATAGAAAGGTCGAGCCCGCGAGTCAGCCCGCCTAAAACTGTTTCCATTTCAGCGAGAACAAAGCTGATTTTGTCCATGTTCTTGCGGCAAAGCACTTCCGGCATACCCGTTGTTGAGGAGAGAATATGGATATAATCTTCAGGAGATTGGGTCGCGCCGTTGATGGGCAACTCCTCATTTGCGAACAGCGCTGCCGCATTTTTGCACATCGTCAGCAATTCATGCACGGGCAAGTCATTTAAAGTCTGCTTATTCTTTTCAGCTTGAGAAAAATCTTCGCGAATCAGTCCGCTATTTGCCTGACTCAATTGAGCAATCTTCTCACCGGTTTTAAAATTGCTGACATCGAGAACGGAGAGGCTTTTGTAGGGTTGGCCGGCGCGCAGGATTGGAAAATGCAACATTTAATAAACCCCCACAACTACAGATTTCTGCAACGAAGACAATAGCCGCAAATTCGCAACCCCGTCCCAAGGGAAAGGCTCGATGGGCTCTGCGCGTTCTCCTTCATCCCTTTCTAAAAATCGCGGCATAAAAAATTCTTTGGTCAAAGTCGTTAGCATGACCCGACCCGTTTCACCGTAATCGACTGATTCTTCTGTGTTTTTTGGATTGACCAGCTCAAACACAGCGCGCGGGGCTGGTGGATAATAAATAATCGCGTAATTGTCAGCCGGATCGAACGGTTTATTAACCGCAAGTCCCATCAACGTATTTCCGTAGGTCGGCACGAAATCAATTCCCGGCACCAGCTCTTCGCGGGCAAACCGATTAAATTGCGCATTCATCTCAGTGCCGCCACAGAAGATGCCTTTGATTCCCGCTTTGGTTAGATTGATTTTTTCGCAAAGCGTTTCGAGCAATTTGGGGGTGGTGAATAAGCAGTGAATGTTCTCGTGAACTCTGAGAATATTCAGGGCCTGTCCCACCACATGATCTGTGTACAATTCCAATTCTTCGTGAGCCCCGCGTTTGATGAGTTTGTTCACCCACCTCGGATCGAGATCGACAAAAAATACCATTCCGCCGCGGTGCTGCGCCAAATGCTCAATTGCCAATCTCAAGCGACGCGGGCCGGTTGGTCCGAGCATCAACCAGTCGGCGCCCTTTGGGAAGCCATCGTCCGAAAGAGTCTCGCTGAACATTTCGTAATCGGTTTGAAAATCCCGAACATTCACCCGCGTCTTTGGAACACCCGTTGACCCCCCTGTTTCAAAGACATAAATCGGCTCATTTAACAATGGTTTTGGAACCCATTTACGCACCGGTCCGCCGCGCAGCCAGGTATCTTCAAAATGATCGAGAATTTTTAAATCTGCGTAGCCGCCTATTTCCTTTCTTGGATCGAAGTCAAGTTTACTGGCATAATTCAACCAGAATTCACTACCCGTCTCCGGATTGAAATGCCATTCCACCATTTCACGGACATGGGCATCCAATCTTTCCCGCGCTTTCTTTATCTTTTCTGATAACGGGTTATTCGCTATTTGCATAGTTCTTTATCTACTGGAGTAATGGATTCAGTTCGTTTTATGCCAATGCTTCAGATCCTTCGCAGCTTGCCGCGTGAGCTTAACTATCCAGGTCATTGAGAACAGCTTTCAAATCTTTGCACTCGTCAAGAGGCTCGTCAAGCGCATCCTGCAGAATTTTCGCATTCTTTTTTGAGGAAAGCAGATAAGCCGTTTCAATCCAGCCTCGATAATCTTGCTCCTTAAGAAGAACAAAATTTTGTCCACCAGAGTTGAGCTTTATTGGTCGATTTTCTGACTTGATTAAATCCTTAAGCGCATCAATCAGTTCAGGACTCAGTTGTTTTTCGGGGATAGTAGTCATTATTCTAATCTCCGTTTCTTATTTCTTATTAGCTTTATAAGATTCCAATGTCACGGATTCACTTACATTCAGCTCTGCATCAACCTTTTCTTTAACCTCATCGTAGGCACGGATGTCCTCGAGTTCTTCTTCTGCCTCCATTAGGCGCTTATTTTTTTTATTGACAATGCAGTTGTCTATAATTTTGATTGACGATCTACGATTTGAGAAGTCGAGACTTCCTTTTGAAAATCGCAAATCGTAGATCGCATATCGTAAATCGTATATTTTCGAGTCCAGAAATCTGATATACGATATATGATTTACGATCTAGGATCTACCTCAGTGCTTTTCTCTTTTCTCCATGTTGGCTTTGCATTCATTCAGTGCAAACCGAATTTTAACGCCAGACTCGTAAAGTTTTGCCTTGTGAATAATCTTCAAGGCAATGAGGGTTTCACGTAGTTCTTTTAACACGACGTTAATTTTGTGAACGAAATCATACCGCTCGTTGGGGATTTCTCAAACACTTGAACACAATAACACTCAAACACTCATTATTTTTTCAACGCCACCGCAAATAACTTCGAGCGATTGGTAATATAAAGCACACCGTTCTTAGCAACCGGAGTCGTATAAACCGCGTTGTCCATATTGATTTCTGCCAGCAGCTCCATCTTTTTGCCGGCTTTCAAAACAGCGACGTCGCCGTCTTCATCACCGATGTAAACTTTGCCGTCCGCGTAATAAGGCGACCCCCAGATAGCTGCAAAGGCGTCGTATTTCCAGTACTCTTCGCCGGTGTTGGCATCCCAACAATAAACAAAGCCGCTTAAATCCGCTATGTACATAAGCCCATCATGAATGGCTGCAGTTGACATGGTGCGGTTAAAATCTTCATTGCCCCTATGCCAAACTTCGCCGGACTTAGTAATATCACCACGTTTGGTGGCATCGATGGCATACCAATGGCCGATGCTTTCACCGTGTTCCGGGTCTTGACCGACACCAATGTAAACTTTATTGTCCCAGATGACGGGCGTGGAAATAATGTTGTTGCGGGTTCCGGAGCCACCAAGCTCCCAGACGGATTCCTTGGGATTGCAATCGAATTTCCATAAAAGTTTTCCAGTCTCTGGAACGAATGAATAAACCCAACCATCGCCTCCCGGGAAAATTATTTGCGCTGTGCCGTCTATGACGCCGTAAGACGGGTTCGACCACTGACCATGTAAAATATTTTCACCGGGTGAAGCATTTTCCCAAACCAGTTCTCCCGTGTTTTTATTTAAGGCGATAAAACTCGGTGCTTCAGGGGAAGGGACGTTGATGTGAGTTTCATCAACGCCGTTCGCTGTAACTGCAAAAACCAAATCCCCAACAACCAAAGGCGAACAGGTCGCAAGGTTATGGGGAAAGGTATCGAGCTCATCTATCATGTCATATCGCCAGATGATGTCCTCGTCGATTTTGGATTTATTTTCCTCATCCATGTAAGGGCCATCGTTTTCATCGTCATAAAAACCTTCGGTGTCGGCG